>JADFIX010000936.1 GCA_022566435.1 Planctomycetota bacterium | reverse complement strand
GAGGGGGACCGGCGGAGGGCAGGCGTCGTCGTTGCAGGCGATCTGCGAACCGGTGTTATCGCTGCCGGGCTGAGGACACACGCCTTCGTAAACATACAGCTTGGTGTCGAAGTCGGTGATCGGTGCGCACAGGCCGACGTTGACACATTCATCAACCTGGGCGATGTAGGTGTACACCACCTCTGACGAGGCCGAGTGGGCCGGACAATGCTCGTCGTACCAGTTGTTTGTCGGCGCGCAGGTGTTTCCGAAATCGTTGTAGGGAAGCGCCGCAATGACGGTCGCCGTCACACAGTCGTCCCCGCCAACCGCAAATGTGTTCTCCGGGACGAGTAGCAGGCCCGCCACCACGCCGACGCTTGCGAGCGTTATCCGATTCATGGTCCTTCCTCCGGCTTCGTTTGACTTGTCGATTCACGCTTCAGACCGACATTTCCCATCTATCCTCGTGCACTTTTTTCTTCTGGTGTCCCGGCACTGGCTAGCTCCGGCCCACAAAGCAACTTTGCTTTGATCATCTTTCAACTCTTTGTCAACAGGACCGACCCACCCCGCGCCGTCGCGAAACCGCTCGTGCTAAAACGGCGATCCGACCTGCACCTGCGATTCCGACACCGATTGCGATGACGGGATTCAATACTTTGTTCCGATATCCTGCCTCTTCGAGTCCGTCCTTTCTGATAAAGTATTGGCGCGGGCCGACCGTCGATTTCACGGGATCTACCGAATTCTGAGATTTCAATACTCAGCGACATTGTGAACGAGGTGGCTTACGGTCGCTTGCGCCTGACGTGACCCGGATGTCAGAAACGCCTGTTGTGTGTCTATACGCAAGGGGTTTTGCGTTGACCGGGAGACAGCGGTGTTCAGTCGCACTTGATCACACTGTCGAAGGCGTTGTGGTCCGCGGGCATGAGGCTATATTGACGTACGTACGGCCACCGTAACGGAACAACGAACATGGATTGGATTACGAGTTCGACAGTGCTTGACGCCCTCGCCGATTCACGTAATCAGGCGGCTTGGGGCCAATTCGTCTCCTACTTCCGTGCCCCGATCGTGAACTTTGCAACAGGAACGGGCCTTCGCACCGAAGAGGCCGAGGACGTCGCCCAGGAGACCCTTCTCGCGTTCGCTCGTGGATATCAGAACAACCAATACGATCGGTCCAAGGGCCGGCTCAGCAAGTGGTTGTTCGGCATCGCCTATCGTCAGGTGAAATATGCCTTCCGAAAGCGCCAACATACTCCCGGACAGATCAACACCGCGACGGACGGGACCACTTTCTGGTCGAGTGTTCCAGACGAACAAACGGCGACGGTTTCCTGGAACGAAACATGGGGACACGCCGTCTTGGCGCATTGTCTCGATCAAGTGAAGAATGAAGTCCAGTCCACGACGTTCCAGGCGTTTGAATTGACCACCTTTGGAAAGTTGCCGCCGGATGACGTCGCGGCCGAACTTGGAATGTCCAAAAATGCCGTCGTCCTGGCAAAGCATCGTGTGGTGAAACGGCTACGCGAGCTGCGGAAGCAGTACGAGGAACTCCTTTAGCCCCGAGAGCGAGTATGACCATGTCTTGTCCGGATGCCGAGCAACTCGAGCATTTTGCCGACCATCGGCTCTCGGAAGATGCGAGGTCGACGGTCGCGTCGCACGTCTCTATCTGCCGGGAGTGCGGTGCTCTAGTATCCCAATTCCGTGAGAACCAGTCGGTTTTGGAAGAGCTAGCGCGGTTGACGCCCAAGGAAACCCGGCACGCCGCATCCCAACCTGTACCGACAGATATTCCGGGGTTCCGCATCATTCGAGAACTCGGCCGCGGCGGCATGGGGATTGTTTACGAAGCGCAACAGCAGTCGCCCGCTCGGCGCGTAGCGGTCAAGATCGTACGTGGTGGCCGGCTTATTGATGAGCACCAGCTCAAGCTGTTTCATCGCGAAACCAAAGCCCTTGCGCGGCTTCGCCATCCGAACATCGCAGCCATTTACGACGCCGGCCATACCGAAGACGGGCAACCCTTCTTCGCGATGGAACTGCTCCAGGGCGACGCCAGCGAC
>JADFIX010000059.1 GCA_022566435.1 Planctomycetota bacterium | reverse complement strand
AGGTTTGGATATGGAACATCCTTTAGCAACTATCACCCAAGCATATACTAATTCAAGTACGAACAATCACGATGTGATAGTATTATCAGCAACATCGGGGCACGACCAAACACAAGAAATAACTATCTCGGTTAATCGTACTCACTTATTCGGATTAGATGCAGTACCAAGCAGATATGCAGGACAGCGAAGCAGAGTGACGATGGGCGTAACAACAGTATCGGGTACAATAGCAATAGTACAAAATACCGGGGTGGGCAATTCGTTTCAGAACATCAAATTTGATAGCACCGATACATTAAGTACAAGTCTTTATGCATTCGCCGATGGTGGCGAGTTTACATTCATTGAGAATTGTGAATTTGTAGAAAGAGGCGATTTAGGAAATACAAGCTCAGGAATATTCCTGAACAATGCAGACACACCCCTTTACAAGCATTGTACTTTTGGCTCGTTGCAGCTTCCGCATCAGGTGACTGTAAATAGACCTTGTATGAAAATGAACAGAGAAACAATCACTGGTAGGCAGACCGAGCAACATATTCCTATGACGTTTGGTCCCCCCAGGATCCCGGCGAAGCGACTCCCAACAAAAATTGGCCGACCGGTCAGCGGCACGTATGATTGTCCGGCTAGCCAGAGTAACACGCCTGGCAGAATCCATGCCGCCGACAACAGCAGGATCAGATAACGGACGAGCCCGAATTGCCCCGAGACCGCCAGGCGAGACACAAATACTAGTAGAAAAAGGAACATCAGTGCCAATGAGATTCCGCGCAACGCTGTGTATACCGGAAAAGGTGACCACAACACGGACGCAGCACGGATTCCAACGGCGATGATCAGCAGGACGACAAGACCACCGGTGAACACCGAAAACACGCGACGTTCCGAGTACCATTTCAAGATGCCAATTGACGCGACCGAAATAACAAGCAACCACTTCACGTTCTCCAACGAGGAACTGACATACGGTAGAAAAAGTGCGGCAGCAATGGTCAAGTAGGGAGCGAGCACCCAGAGATTGTGGCGCCAGTTTGGTTGCTCAGCCCGAACACGATGTGTAATGGCCGGAACGCCTCTGACACCGTGTTTCTGTTGTCTTGTTGGAGCGGTCATTCGCATTTCATGTTTCACGCAGCCATCCGTCGGCGCGGTAGGTCTTTATATTCAGGTTGGGTGCCACTGCTGGTCCGCACACAGGCCGATTCGCCGTGGCGAACTTGTCCAGCAGTGTTGGTACACGAACATCACGGGTGGGCAAGCCACCCGTGGCACCCGAAAAATAAGCTTTGACGAAACACTAGTGCAGTTGGGCAGTCACCCAATCGTCCTAGAGTTAGCGTCCACCCTGTGGCCCGAGCAGTGTTTCCAAGGCGTTTCGCATCCTCATTGCGCCGACAGATGCGGTGAAATCATTGGCTCTATTGCGGGCGGCGTTCCCCATGTCCCTGACCAAGATCCTGGAATCTGCAAGTCGTTTCATTCGCTCGGCGAAGGCAGAGCTGTCGTCCACGGGCACCAGGAAACCGTCCTGGCCTTCTGTAACCATGTCCGCTGCAGCCCCCACTTGATCAGTCGTGATGACCGGCAGTCCTGCCGCCATCGCCTCGTTGATCACCACGTCCCACCCGTCATAGCGTGAGGGAAATGCGAAGACATCCGCAGCCAAGTAGTAGTGGTAGAGCCTAGGTCGCTGAACGACACCGGCAAACGTCACACGTGATTCGAGTTCTTCGGGAATGGCACGCCGTAGATTGTCCTCCTCCGGGCCACCTCCGAGGATGACCAATCGGGAAGCGGGGCACTTGGCGTGGCATTCCAAGAAGGCTTTCACCAGGACGTCGACGGCCTTTCGCTTAGTGAGTTGGCCGCAGTAGAGGAACAGCACGTCACGATCTGCACCAAGCGCGTCTCGGAGGTGCGCTGCGGCGTCACAATATTCCTTTGGGGGATTCAGCAGCAAATCGACGTTTGGACTGTAGGGCACGTTCTCCAAACGGGTCGGGGGAACGCCGAGCCTCTCATACTGCTCAACCGCAAGGCGGCCGATCCCAATTACACCCCGGGCAGAGCGAGACGCCACCCGCCAGAAGACCTTCCGAAGCCTTTCCTTCCACGACCCATGTTTGCAGGGATGAGGTCGCTCTCCCCAGAAGACCCAAGGTTTACGTAGGGCGGTGAGGACCAGCATGGCTAGCATGGCAGTTGGTCCAAAGCCCGACACAACGAATATGTCGTAGTCTCTCGATAGGATTTCTTGCACGATGCCCAAGCTTAGTTTCTCGCGGCCAATTACGGGAAGTGGAACCATGAGTCCGCTCAATACGCGTGAATCATGTACAGTTTCTGTCTTCAATTCGAAGACGTGTTTCGTCGTATCGCGCCAGTACAAAACACGAAGCTCGACATCGTCCCTGTCGGCCAACGAATCGAACAGCTCGGTCTGGTAAGGGCTTGGTATGCACGTCGTTAGTTTGACATGCAAAAGCCGACGCTCGGTGTGCGAAGCGCCGGTTCTTGGTGTAGTAGTCTTGTCGCAAGTGATGTCTGCCATGTTATGCTGTTAGGCTACTTTCTCGGATGTTACCTCACTGGCGATCCACCGGAATTTGCCTGATTTGTCCATGGGTATTTGCTGAACCTGATCGATATCCACCGATACTTGCCCGCCGCTCTGCGCACGGATCTGTCCGGCGATGCGGTCGCACTCTTCGGCGTCCAAGTCTCGCGATGACTCGATCTGCACATGAACGAAGGTCAGAGTCTTCTGCACGAATTTGTACTTCCGAATTCCGGAAGCCTGTTTCATGATGTGATCGAAGGCCCACGGGTGCACCATCGTACCATCGGCCTTTCGAATCATATCGCACGTCCGTCCGTGAATCTTTGCCAGCACGACCGTGGGTTTTCCGCAGGGGCACGGGGCAGTGGCGAGCTCTCCCTCGTCGTCCACTCTGTAACGCAACAGAGGTGCTGCAGGTTCTCTAAGGGTCGTCACGTGGATTACTCCATCGATTATCTCCACATGGACCATGTCCTCGCGCACGTGTAACCGGCCAAGCCTGCATGGTGTGGCGATCACACCAACCTCGCAGCAACCATACCATTCCAGGACCGGGCAACCAAACGCCTGTTCGACGACGGCACGTTGCGAAGGATAGAGCTTCTCCGCTTCGGCAATTACACCGTCTAAATGGAGCACGCGACCATCGAAGCCTGCGTCCAAGAGAAGTCGGGCCAAAAGATACACGGATGTCGCATAGCCGTGAATGACTTTCGGCCGCCAACGCAGAATCTGCCGCCAGTGTCGCTCAATCTCTTCGGACGACAGGTTGTAACTGAGGATATTCAGCGTTCCACTTGCCCAATCTTTACAGACGGCAATTTTTGCCCGCACTCGTTTTCGAAGCAAACGGCTGAACTGTGCACCCCGTCCCCAAAGACGCACAACGCGGGCGGAAGGGTCGATTTCCCACCACTCCTTGCATCTTTCGCCCGATGCGTAGCCCCAGAGACTGGAAGTGCTGGATCGGTAGAAGCGCCCCGGGGTCCCAGTGCTTCCACTTGTCACGGTCGCCTTGAGACGCCCTCGATAAGATGATGCCACCAACTCTTCCAGGTTCTCCTGCACCGTGTCCTTCGACAGCGTCGGAAGACGGAGCAATGCATCAGGATCGCTTGGGTCGATGGCTCTCTCAGCGAACATTCGGCCGTAGTAAGGGGTCGCTCTGGCATTCCGCAACGCATTAGCAATCAATTCCCGTTTGCGACACTCCAAGTTTTCCCTTGACCAACTGTCCGTGCGTCGCATTTCGGCCAGCACATCATCGAGTCCGGGATGAGCAATTCGCTCCTTCAGTTGGTAAATCAGCCGTCGCCACATCTTGCGGAACTCCTTTTGCCGGGCCAGCGAGAAATCGAGCGGGCCGCCCGTTCTACGCGGATTTGTCCAACCACGGGCTCGCCCCAAACCCAAACAATCTACTCAATTGCTGTAAACCACATCTTCGCAGGACCGCAATCGGCTCCTGCATCAAACGATACCGAATTGGAATGTAGTAACGCCACATGAAGTCCTGATGGGCAAAGAACTCTTTCTCGTAATCAACTGCTTGAAGCACTTGGCAGAGTTTTCGCCACGTCCGGTGAAAGCGTACGCTGTCAGCCAGCCTGACTCCACGACCCGTCGACCTGACACCGACGATGCGGTCAACACGCAGGGATCGGTCGGGCGTCAATTCGAGCAAGGGAATCGAACTCATTTTGTTGGGACCGCAGTAGCGCGCCGCCCATCGGCCATTTTCTCGAATATCGGCCAGCAGGAAGTTGCCGAGGCTGTAAAATACGTTACAAGTACCCAACCGTTCGTAACCCTGTAAAACGTGTGGGTGGTGGCCTGCAATTACGTCCGCGCCGGCTGCCGCAAACGCACTCGCCCAGTTTCGCAATTTCGGAGCGGGCATGTTGATTCGCTCCTCGCCCCAGTGAACTGAAACGATTACACAGTCACAGTTCTTTTTCAGCTGCCGGATATCCCGCTCGGCACGATCGCAATCCAACGGGTTGGCTCCGGGCGTGTTTTCACTAGCCAAAATGGCTCCGCAATCGCGGTCGGCATACGCGAGGATGCCGATGCGATATCCCTCTTGTTCTACAACGGCCGGTCGAGCCGCCTGCATTAAGTTGACGCCGCCGCCGACAGATTGAATTCCTTCTTGATTCAGTCTTTCGTCCAGCGCCTTCCATCCTTTGTATCCGAAATCGAAACTGTGGTTATTGGCAACGGACACGACGGACACGTTCAGACGCTTGAGTACACGAATTACGTTCGGGTCAGTGCGAATGTGTACCTTTCCGGGCGGGCCGGCGGGTCGAGCTTGACCGTCTATGTCCCAGCATGCTTCGAGGTTGGCAAGAACCAACCTGCATTGGCGAGTTGTGGCAGGCACATCACGGACGACGCACTCATCTTCACCCCGCTTAAGCAGGTCGAGGATGGCATCGTTGGCACTCAGGTCACCGAGTAGTGCGATATGCATTGATGATCTCTTGTCAGGGAGGGAAGCTCCGCAAGGCTACGCTGCCTTGACTAGTACTTCCCTCTCTTTGTTTAGTAGTGAATCGAAAAGAGAGGCGAGTTGGCGAGTCAGCTCGAGGCGTTCAAAACCTTGGATGAACTCTATGTCGGGATCTGTACAAAGCGTCCCCGCTTCCTTCTTGTCAATCAAGCCAACAAGTAGATTCTTGATGCCCCTAACGTCACACGGATCAACGCACCAGCCAACGCGAGCCCTTTGGATCCAGTCGTGCAGATCCCCTGCCGGAACTGTGGCGATGATCGGTTTCCGTGTCGCCGCGTATTCGAATATCTTTCCCGACATGTTGTAGCTTCGGCGTCCGTTTGGTTCGGTGCTCATTGGCAGGAAGAGGACGTCCGAATCGGCAAGCAGCTGGATTGCTTCGGCGTGACTCAAGTACCCCCTAATCGAAACGACATTCTCCAAACCGAGTTGCCTGACCAACTCTCGGTTTTTTTCGCCGAACGACCCGGCGAATGATAGCGCGATCCGATTTTTCAGGGCGGGATGCTGGTCGATCAATGCACGGACCGCGTGCAACAGAAAGTACGGCGATTTTGTTCTGGGGTCCTTCGGACCATGCCGATATCCAAACAGCGAGAGCCACGCGTCGGCCAATCGTCCGTATTGAGCGCCACCCGGTTTTGAGTCGTACTCCATGAGGGTTCCGGCGAAGCCGATGTGCAAACGGTTCCCAGGTCGAGAATCGCGTAGATCGGGCAAGTCTTGCTGGTCAAAGCCGTTGTAGATCACATGGATCTTGTCCGCGCACTGAGGATACCGGGCAGCTAAGACCTCCTTCATGGTGGGCGTAACCACAACGATCGCATCGGCCGCCTCCAGCGCCCGTCGTTCCTGATGCCGTTCATACCAGTAGTGCAGCCGCGTCGGCCAGATGGCCGCCGTGTTGTCCACCCAGGGGTCCCGGTAGTCGACGACCCAAGGAACCCCCAAACGTTTCTTAAGCTGGTGACCCAACAGGACCCCGCTGAACGGGCCAACGCATGTGTAAACGGCATCGACGGCTCGCTCGGTCGCGATCCGCTGGCCCATACGCCGCGCCGAGGGCACCCAAGTCAGCGCATATCGATCGGGCCGAACCAGAAAGGAAAGGACGCGATGCAGCCGGAGCTTTCGCGACCAGTCAACGATCAGACGCTGCTCACTGCGGCAGCGGTACACTTCGGTCGCCTTGACGTCGTCTTGAAGGCTATTGTCGCGCACACGATCGATCTGCTCCTCCGCCAATGTGAGCACGAGCGGATTGTAGTCGAACTGGGGCAGGTACTTCGCGAATTTGGCCGCGCGCTGCACGGCGGGGCCACCGCAAGGCGGAAAGTACTGTGCGGCAAAAAGAATATTCTTCATGGTTATCGGTTTTCGCACAATCCACGTTCGAGAAGATCGACGATGCGCTCGGCGGCATGCCCATCGCCATACAGCATGGGTCGCTCGCCGGGCGGCGGCACTTGCAACCGCTGGACGGCTGCCACGATTTTCTCCGGGTCGGAGCCCACAAGCCGATTCCAGCCGGTCTCGACGGTCTCGACCCATTCCGTCTCTTCGCGCAGAGTAACGCAGGGAACGCCCAGGTAATAGGCTTCTTTCTGTACTCCGCCCGAGTCGGTCAGAACCACGGCGGCACGTTGCTGCAGCAGCAGCATGTCCAGGTAACCGAGCGGTTCCACAACCACGATTCCGCGGTCGGGTTTCGCGCAATCGGCACCGGCCGTCCCATCGTCTGGCACAAAGTCTATGCCATGCTTCCGGATGGCGGCCCGCGTCCGAGGATGCATGGGGAAGATCACGGGATAGGGCACCTTGCGCAAACCGTCCAGGATACCCGACAGCCGTTCCGGCGCGTCCGTATTCTCCGCGCGATGCACGGTGGCTACGGCGTACGTGCCCGGCTGGAGTCTCAGTCGCGAGAGCACATTTGAGCTAGAACGAGCCTTAGGACTGAACAGGCGAACGCAATCGGCCATGATATCGCCCACGTTGTGGACTCCGTTGCGGATCCCTTCGGCCGCAAGCTGGTCCACGGAGGTCTGCGACGTGGCGAACAGCCACTTGCACACGTGGTCGGAGAGGATGCGGTTGACTTCCTCGGGCATATTGCGATTAAAACTCCTCAGGCCTGCCTCGACGTGCGCCACAGGGACATTCATTTTGGCCGCGGCCAAGGCCCCGGCCAGTGTCGAGTTCGTATCGCCGTACACAATCACGGCATCCGGCTCGGTTTCTTCCAGGACTTGCTCGATTTGCTCCAGCATGGCCGCTGTCTGCCGTCCATGCGGGGCCGACCCGACGCCCAAATGGCGATCCGGTTCGGGAATCGCGAGTTCCTGGAAAAACACTTTCGACATATTGTCATCGTAGTGCTGTCCAGTGTGGACGAGGAATTCGTCGTGCCGGCGTCGCAGATGAGCACATAACGGAGCCGCTTTGATGAACTGCGGACGCGCGCCGACGATAGTTACAAAACGCACGAGTTCAATTCCGTTGAATGCCGGGTCTGCTGTGCCGAGTAACCTATGTGCATCACGGTCATAATGGCACCCGATACCGTATCCGTTTTTCTGACGGCGACTTGGTGTAAATGCATACGCCCATGTTTGTCAGATCAACAACGATTTTCAGGTTCCGATCATCCTGTATCGCGTTCCACGCCCGTTTCATCCCCGCTCCCCAAGAGATGTCGTCGAACACAAGAACCGCTTCCTCCGACAGATGCGGTCGTATCTTGGCGAAATATTCCAGCGTGGCGTGCTCGTCGTGGTGTCCGTCGATAAAGGCATAGTCAATGGGGGAAGCATCCTGGACCACTTGGTCAAGTGTGTCTTGGAATCGTCCCACGACGATTTCACATCGGGGCAATCCGACTTCGTCCAAGGTTTGCTGTGCGATAGCCGCGAGCGCCTGGCCCCCTTCGAGCGTCACTAGTTTGCCATGTTGATTCAACTCCAGTGCGGCCGCTTGATATGCAGCCGAGATGCCGACGCAGGTGCCCAGTTCAAGACAATTGGATGGTGCGAATTCACGCAGCAATTTGAACAGCAGCAGTGCCCACCGGGCATCCTTTGAAGCCCGGCAGAAGCTGCCGATCGTGCCCGTGACGGTTTTTCCTTTGAGCATCTCCTCGGTGGTGCGTTTCGAGTTCGCTGGCCCGCAGCCGTAATCCGTCAGCGCGACCTCCGTCGTTGAAGCAAGCAGCGATTCTCGCCGTTGCTCGATGGTCGAAATCCAACGCATTTCTTCCTGCGTACAATTGCCCTTGTAGACCGCGTCTAAGACCTTTGCGAGGCTCTTGGCCGTTGCATCGTGATTGCTTTGAAGCCGCGAGACCCGGTGTTTGACAATGGGCCTGCGCCAAAGTCGGCGAGCTTCACGAGCTGTGGATAGTAAGAGATGCATGAGTCGTGGGACCCTTTATGGGGTGAGGCGTGTATTGCTTTGTCCGACGGGCCACCCGTCCCAGATCGGACTGAAGCAGCGATCCCAGATAGTCTAAAATGCGCGGATACAGTCGCGCGTGATAGCTGCCATCCGTCTTGCCGAGAACGTGGTTGTGCCAGAGCACTACGAACTCGCCTCCGTGTTGAAACGCCACGTCCGCGAGTTTGCAAACGTGGGCGAACGCGCTGTCCTCGTCCAAGTTCATGTAGCCATCGGACGATAGTGTGCAGTCCATGACAATAAGCGGATGTTCCTCAATCCCCAGCATGCATCTTCGATGGGGGTCGAACAACGGTATAGGACGGCAGACGCCCAGGCGGAATCCCGCCACGTCGGCGTACCCCAGCGTGCTGTCCCACGTGATCCCCGACGCAGCCAACGCGTGACCGTCCTCCGGGTCACGCCAGGCGAGGAAGTGGTGACGGTTCTTATAGATACGAACGCCGACAGCCTCCTCTAGCCTGATGCGCTCGTCGGTGATGTCTTCGGGGAATTGACCGGCGTGATAGCTTGCGTGCAGACCCACCGTCGCCCCAGATTGAAGAACGTCGTGAATGATCCTGCGGGCGCGGGGACCGTGAATGTCGTAGTTGCCGTCGGACACTGCACGGTCGTCGGCCATGAAGAAGTAGACTGACTGGCACCGGGTGGCGTTGCCGGAAGCCATCATAGTTCGGTCCAGGCCGATGACATCATCCATGTTGTCTGCCGGATCGGGAAACAGTTTGAATGCGAGCAGGGCTTTACGGGCAACTTGACGCCATGACTCACGTCCCAGCAGCGCTTTCTTGACGGCTCGCGCCAGGTTGTAGTATCTGTGTCGAGTTCGGATTTGATCGACATCGTGAGTCAACAGGACCGAGAATCGTCGATTCGGCGCCGTCACGGAGACTCCCGCTTGGCCAGCCCACGTCCGTAGAAGCTCTTCATATTCGTCGACGATCGGCCGATCAATGAATCCTGCGCGATAGGGCAACGACTCTTTCCCCGGGAATCGCCCATGTGCATCTCGCACACCGCCCCGCACCCACTCTTCGTACCGTGTCAGCATGAAATACGTCGAGGCCAGCAAGTCTGCCCCCACGACAAGCGAGTTTCCAGCACGGCGTATCTCCGAAGTTCCGAAAAGGAGCGGAACCCCGTCGACTGACGCCAAGGGCGGCGACGGGATTGAATCGGCCGTACCGTACTGGCTGCCGAAGAACCCGCTGGGCACGATCTGAACGCCTTTAAAGTCGCTGTCCACATCATCGTCGTAGCGAAGCCAGTCCGGCCACACGAAGCCCTCCACAGGCTGATCCAGCAGCACAGCTGCCGCGTAGAGCACGCGCACCGGAAGCCGCCCGAAGACGCGCACGAGCAGCCAGAGCGCGACGAACCGAAGCACCGCCTACGCTGCCTCCCCGGCTTCGCCATCCTCGACCCAGAGGCTGCGGAAGATGTACCACTGTTCCGGGTGGCGACGCACGGTGCCCTCCAGCGCGCGCATCGTCTGCTGTGTGAGCTCGCGCGCGTCGCGGTCGCGGTCGCCGGTGGCGGAGAACGGCACCCGCGCCACGACGGCGGCGAAGCGGTCGCTCGCGGGGCCGAGGCGCGGGAGCAGGGCCACGAAGATCGGCGCGCCGGCGCGCAGCGCCAGTCGAGCCGGCCCATCCGGGACGGCTACCTGGGCGCCGAAGAACTCGACGTTCACACCGGTGCCCTGCTGCGGGATGTCGATCAGCAGCGCGACGACTTCGTTGTTCCGCAGCGCGCGCAGGATGCCGCTCCCCGCCCGTCCCGCAGGCACGATACGCATCCCCAGTCGCTCCCGGGCGCCCACGACCAGCTCGTTCAGGCCGCGGTGCTCGAAGGGGTCG
>JADFIX010000058.1:1245-10410 GCA_022566435.1 Planctomycetota bacterium | reverse complement strand
GGTGGAGCTTACCGAGCTGAGGGGCAGAGCGCGACTGGGAGGCTACGACGTACACTCCCTGGTGCAGTATTGATTGGCCCGCATACAACGCCGCTTGTTTGTCGAACGGCAGGACGGTGGCAGAAGCGAGGAACGCGATGAGCCACGCCATATGAATATCAACGTGACGGTGTATTTCGACGATTTACCACGAAGACGTCTACAATATCGGTCGATCGTAAACGTGCTTGATAAGCTTGTGCAACAGCGAGACGAAGAAGACCGAACTGCCTGATTTTTTCACCCTCAAGCTGCATGTTCGGCGGATTCAGGACGAGATTCAGCGTGTTGGCGAACGCAACGACCTCTTCATCGGTCACATCAATGGTTGCTGATGATTTTTTTGGCATGCAGAGCCCAAGGACGCCGCGTACTTAGAGGTTGCGCTGACTTGCGAACGGCACACGATGAAACAAGTATTCGGTCACGTCGATACGGCGCAGCATTTATATAGATCCCCGTCTTCTTACACCCGTCCCTGGTCCTCCAACAGGGGCAGGATTGAAACAATGTGCACACGTTCAGTTTATTGGGAAACTGAACCTTTTGGTTCCACGACCTTCGGGGTCATTGACCAAAAAGGTTCAAAGTACCGAAATTCGCCGCCTCGCAAAGCGGTTCCTTTCTTAAGTAGCCACGTCTCCACAGCATTCTATGGAATTGAAGGAACAATACGCGAGCGTTAAGAACAGGCTACTGGGCGATGAATCAATATGTGAAGAAAACCGCGAACTCTTTGCGAGCTTCTTCGTTCATCAAGAGTACAAACTCAAACGAATGAACCATCTCTCCGCGCTGGACGACGGCACGTACAAGACGCTCGTGTTCTATGCCAGCAGATTTCGCACGGTCAATCGGTGGTTTGCGAATAGGCCGTGGAGGGACTTGACGAAGGAGGACATCAAGAAGGTCTATGACGCTGTCGAGGATGGCGTCATCCGTACGCTCTCGGGAAAGTATTTTGAAGGCCGGGAAACCTACTACAACAAGATCCTATGCGGTAAGCCGTTTCAGCTAGCGGGAAAGCAGGAAGTCGCGAAAAGCGTTCTGGAGTTTCGTCAGTGCCATGCCGCTGAGGTTCGCTTCATTACAGAAGAGAGCTTTCGGCAGATTGTCGGCACCGTGATCAAACCGAAACACAAGTTACTCCTGTGGCTGGCGTTCGACATCGGCGAAAACGCCGGTGCCCTCTTGCAACTGAGAAAGAGGTCGTTCATCCGGCGAACGGATGAATACACCGAAGAGCCTGAGTACGCGGTTGCGTTGGTCAGAGAGATTCTCAAACGCAGCCGAAATCCGCGAACCGAAACGACGAATTACAAGGAGACCGTAGAGCTGCTCGACGGTGTTTTGCAGGATCTGCGAGACGACGAGCTGGTCTTCGGTTTTGGCTTGCGGATGGCGGCAAAGACTCTGGACCGTGCGACAGGGAGAACGGGTGTTCGATGTCTTCCACACGACCAGAAGGTAACGCTAAAGGATTTGCGGAGTTCTATGGCCTGCGATCTGCTGAGCAAGGGGTGGACCACCGACGAGGTGAACCGGCGGCTGGGCCACAAGCCCAGTTCACGCGAAATCGACAAGTACGTGAATTGGTTGGCCTTGGATGGCCGTCAACCGAAACGCAAGCTTCACGAACACCAGGTTGCTCAGCTCAAGCAGGAGATCAATGATCTCAAGGATCAAGCCAATCAATCGCAACATCGTCAACGAACGCAACAGGGGCAGATCGACAACCTACAGGCACAGCTGGATTCGAACAACCGTATGATGTTTGAACAAGTCGGGAAGCTGATCCAAACGTACGGTCTTCGGCAGACCGTGAAAGCCTCCACGACGTAGGAATCAGCGGGCACGCTGATGTGCTGGGCGATCTCTTCGCTCGGCATCATGCGTCGCAAGCAACGGAAGCAAGGACGCGAGAACATGCGCGTAATTTGTGTCGGGATCATACGTCGCGGCGCAGTCCACGCACGGCTTAAGTGGAATGGGTTGGAATAGTTCCGGCGCATCCGCGCGAGCACCGACCGACCGTTCGTTCGGACGAAGGCCATCCCCGCTACGGTCTTGCGGCACGAATTGACCGGTCTTGTTCGAGTTTTGTTTCTCTTGGAAATCGCCTTTCTGTTGCATGATCGAGTTCTTCATATTGGATGGGTTTGACCAATCGATGAGCTCTAAAAAGGTTTGAACCGATTTGTGCCTAAGCAAAAGGAGCGCGGCGCCTCATCTTCGGGAACTGCTTCGATGATCTGATGAGCTGTCCACTTGGCTGTCGGGCTCCGCGAGGTATTCGGGCTCTTGACATCGAATTCTGATCGGATGGTATTCTTGCTATGGGCAGCTCAATCACCGGCATCGCATCCGCCAGACAAGCAACTGATGCAGTTGCCCAAGTAGATCAGGCCGCCGCCGATGCAGTTCGGTTCAGTCTCAACCGTACAAACTCCAGTGGCTTCGTCGCAGCAACCGCCCACGGTATTGGGATTGGGCGACTCGCACTCGTCGGGTACACGGTTTTCGTTGCAGTCCGCACTTAGACCGTTGAGTATATCACACGCGTCAAACGCACCGTTGTTGTTGCAATCGACGGACGGCTCGCACTCGTCCGGTGTGCCGTTACGATTGCAATCCGTACTGATGTTATCGCGAATGTCGCATTCATCAGCCATGCCATTCGGTTGACAATCCGGTTCACATTCGTCCGGAGTACTGTTAGCATTGCAGTCCTCGCTTATGCCGTCCGCAACATCGCACTCATCAGGGATACCAGTAGCGTTACAATCTCCGTCCAAGAAGGCCAGTCCCCCGATGAAAGTGTACTGCGTTGAGCCTCTTGCCGTTCCGGCGCCAGTCGACCGATCAATCGTTAGGAGCTGATTGGTTTTCCGATCTGTGCCAAAGAGAGTATCACTTCTCGCGTCAAACGCTAGACCAAAGACCAGGTCGAAGCCCAACGGACCTATTGGAGACCCAATCCCCGTGTTCGTGTCGATCTCAATCAGTTGGTCGCTAGCAATCTCGGATCCGTAAAGCATGTCGGTTGTCGAATCGAATGCCAATCCTCTTATGCTCGAAAATCCGATGCTCCCTACAAGTGTGGAATCGGCAGTCGTGGTATCAATACTATACAGAGAGTCTCTTGTTGCCCCGTACAGAACATTAGCATTCGGATCAAAAGCAAGCCCTTCCACGCGCTCATCCACCCTGCCAAGCGTCCTGAGTATACCGTGCGCGGCGTCTATCAGCACCAATTGACGCGAGTTTCGATCCAGACCATAGAGCCTTCTCGTGTTGCGATCGAATGCAACGGCCTCCATATTTGTGAAGCCCAAAGCACCGATAGAAGATACAGAAGCCGTTGTGACGTCCAGCGCGAACAATTGATCAGAGAGCTCTTCCGCTCCGACTAGCGTGTCTGTGTTCGGGATATATGCCAAGCCCTCCACGGAAAAGAAGTCTGGCAAGATTCCGATGGAAGTCCCTACACCCGTTGCGGAATCGATACGGATCAAGTGCGATCCGGAAAGCGATGTCTGGGTACCGTATAGGACAGCCCGGGATGGATCGAACGCGAGCGCCTCGACTCGTGAGAAGCCGATCGGTCCGACGAGGGTGCCGATTCCCGAACTCGGATCGATCGCGATTAACTCGCTCCCATTCACTCCGTAGAGAGTTCCGGCCAGATGATCGAAAGCAAGTCCAAACACGTTTCCGAAACCGATCGATCCAATGAGATTCGCCGCCCCTGTCTCGGTGTCAATAACAACTAACTCGCTAATGGTGGAGATAGAACTACCGTGGTTGGCTCCATAGAGCATGCCACCGTTCGGATCAAATGCCAATCCCCCAACTTTGTTCATGCCGAGTTGGCCAACCGCAGTCCCCTGCCCTGTGATGAGGTCGACACGAATTAAGATATCGGATCCACCGAATAATGCCAGATTCGTACCAAATAGAGTATTCGTCGTGAAATCGAACGCGAGTCCATGAACGATTCCAAAGCCGAAGGACCCAATCGCCGAGGCCTCACCGGTCGACGTCGACAGCGTCACGAGTTGGTCAGTGATCTCATCTGCCGCATAGAGTGTATCGCTATTGGGATCAAACGCGAGGGCTTCTTGGGCTTGAAACCCTGTAACCCCAACTACTGACGCACGCCCGGTGGCCGTATCGATCGTCAGAAGGTTCGTGCCCCCGGTAGCCAACAGCGTACTCGTGTTCGCATCGAAGGCCAATCCATCCTCAACTGAAGCTCCATGGGGGCCAACCGCCGTGCCGGCGCCGGTTACCGGATTAATTGAGATCAGGAAGGTTCTGTTGACTCCGAACAAGATATTAGTGTTCGTGTCGAACGCCAGTCCCTCTACTCCTCCGAAGCCCAGCGAGCCGATCACGGTACCGACACCCGTTATTCGATTGACCTGGAGCAATCGGTCAACGTCGCCACCATCCTCAATTGCGTAGAGGGTCACGGTATTGGGATCGAACGCCAATGCCTCGATCCTGTCGATGCCGATAGGCCCAATGGTTTCCGCAAACCCAGTAAATCCATCAACCTTGATTAGCTGCCGAGTTCCGCCAACTCCGTCGGCTGCGTACAGGATATTGTTAATAGGGTCGAATGCCATGCCAGTTACATTGGCGAATCCACGTAGCCCGAGACCGGAAATGGCGCTCGCGCGCCCGCTCGCTGCATCCAATCTGGTCAGAAAGTTAAGGTTCGGGCCGACCAGTGTTCCACCGATCTCACAATCATCTAGCACTGCGTCCTCGTCGCAGTCGATACTTGTTCCCGTGGCGACGTCACATGCGTCGGCGATACCGTTTCCGTTGCAGTCCTCGCAGGCATCCGGAATACCATTGTCGTTGCAATCCGGATCGCATGCCTCAATGCAGAAGTACGGCCCCCCGGACGCACTACTGTTCCGGTCAATGTCGCATTCATCCGGAATACCATTACTGTTACAATCCGCCTCACAAGTATCCAAAATACCGTTCCCGTTACAATCCGGGACGCAATTCTCGACACAGAACTGATCCCCGGCGGGTGATGTGCCGCTCCGATCAATTTCGCACTCATCGGGAATAGCCGTGTTATTGCAGTCGCCGCTTCTATGGAACTGTAGATCGCAAGCGTCAGGTATACCGTTTCGATTACAATCGGGGCTGACGCCATCTGCTAGTTCGGAGGCATCCTCAATATCATTGCGGTTGCAGTCGCGGGGTAGCGTGGCAAGACCACCGATAATTACGGGCGTGCCCGACAGAGCTCTCGCTAGCACCGACATTCCGTAGAATCCTTCGGGCCCGAGAAATTGTGTATGGTAGTTAAGGGCTTCTGCGGAGGAACTGAAGAGAGTCATGCCTTGGGCGGTCAGGCTAGAACCGAAAGAGTCTGAAACATCTTCCGTTGGAAGACCTTCGAGGGTAATCCATCCGTATCCCCCGGACACGTTTTGGGAAAACGCCGCCAAGCCGCCCCCGGCATTGACGAACCTAGCAAGGTGGGATGTCTGTTCATTAAGAAAGAGCATCTCAAAGGAGGTTAATCCGCCGGATAAGTTGGCGGAGCTGGTGGGCATGTAGATGGCATCGTAAATAGAAGTGTCCGGATCAAGATTTACAAGTGCGACAAACGTACCCCTGTAGTGATCCAACTGGTAACCAAGTTCCTCAGCTATTGATCTGACGGTGTTTGCGATCGTGTTGTTTCCGCCCAACATGGCGATGCGCCCGGGCATTGGGTGAAGTGTTGACTCGACTACTACAAAGGATAAGACATCGCGAATGAGCTCCTGTCCTGCAGAGCCCGCCTGTTCAGGAGACATACCTGACAAGATCATGGGTCCAGCGCCGGCGTCCTGGCCAATCAGGCTGATCACGCCAGCGTCAGTGAGTCCGCCCGGCACGAGCGCTATGGAGCCGGTCGTTCCCAAGAAAGCGTCCGCGCCGACCTGAAGCGTTGCGCTCAGGACGACAGGGGAAAGCAGGCTGGGGATTCCCGAGAACGAAAAATGGCCGCTGGCATCCGTCATGCGGATTTCCGGCGAAAGATCGATTTCCACGGTGGCGCCTTGTGCCGGGATACCGTCCTCAAACTGTACAAACCCCTCCAACGTCGTTAGCGGATCGCCGGGGGCGACTTGAAGGCGCGCAACAGCCGTCGCACCGCCGTTCGTGGCGACGATGAATACCGGGCCCGCGCTCACAGCGGTGACAAGGCCGTCCGCAGCAACGGTCGCAATGGCTGGGTTGCTGGTGCGGTAGATGGTGCATGAGTTGCGCTGAGTCAAATCCTGCGTGGTACCGTCCAGCAATGTACCGGTCACCCGAATTTGGGTGGTTTCGCCGATCGCAGTCAACGTCGGTGTGTCGGGAGCAATCGAGAGCGAGACGGGAACCGGTGGGAAATCCTTCACGGTCAAGTCTTCCACCGTGAATGTCTCTCCCTGGCGGATCTGAAAGCATTCGCCGAAGGCGTAGCGCGTGATTCCGTTGAAGGTGCTCGTAGCCACCACACGAATAAAATCATCGCTGAGAAAATCACGTGCGCTGCCGGGTCCATCAGGCCCGAACAGGTCCGGAGCGGCGACGTTGGGGATGCGGAAGCTGCCGTCCGGCTCGACCTGGACCGTTTGGCCGTTGACCGTGACCGTCCAGGATTCGTCGAGTTGGGCAAAGCTTGCCTGATTTCTTGCAAGAACCATCAATATTGGGATGGCCAACATCCTGGATCTTGATCGAAACCGTCGGGTCACATTTGTGATCATTGTCCCGGTTCTCCAATTGGGTCGCACAAGAAGGCATCTTGCTGATGGGCGATTTGCACATGATCGTTGAATAGGTTGGGTGTGATGCCGTCAAGCGTGCTCGTACCTAACACGCGAATGAAATCATCACTGAGTGAATCCGGCGCGCTGCCGGGGCCCTCCGTGCCAAACTGGTCCGGCGCGGCGATGTTAGGGATGCGGAAGCTGTCGTCCGGCTCGACCTGAACCGTTTGGTCGCTAACAGTGACGTTCCACGAATCGTCGAGCTGGCCAAACCGAGTCGAAAGCCCACACAGGAGTGTCGAATCTGCGGTGGCCAAATCGCTTGTCACCGCCCGAAATAGTTGATGGCACCTGTCGATCATCGTCGCACTTCTCCTAAGCACCACGCACTCGGTTTAGGCGCCCTCCGCGAAAGGATCTTTCCAACGTCTTTCGCAAATTACTCGCGCCGACTTTTTCATCGTCATATTCTCGGGTCATCGCCGCGCTCCGTAGCTTCTTCCTCCCGCCTTCCTGCGAGGGAGCGGCGCAGGCTTAACCACGTCCGCAATAAAATGCCCTATGAGACTACGCCGAAGATCGACTCGGTCCTGATGTCCAGGGTAGTGTGTGCCCGGTTCGCCCGTGACGTGATGAGTACCGAATCGCACGTTAAACTCATGCAACCCGTGTGTACGGAGGTAGGCGCCCCAATCACGAATTCCCTCTTGCTTCGCGAATTCCAGTCTGTCTTCCAGGTATTGTTTTTCCCTTGTTGCAAGATCCATAACGTCCTTTCCTGACGACAAGAAGTCCTCAAAGTACTCTTCAGCGTAGTCATCAGCCTGCCGCAAACTCTCTTCGCGAGAGCCTTGAAGGTTCCCTCCGCACAGGGTTCCTCGACGCCCTAATGGGTCGAGAAAGGTAGCCGCACGGTTCGCAACATATGCATAACCGTTACCAAGTGTTGCCAAGTCACTCCAAATGCCGATATCGTCACGTATCGTAAACCGTCCTCCTAAGGGATCTAAATAGCGTGTTCGGTAGTAATACCAAGCGGTCTCATTATCGAAGCGGCGACCCGTAAAAGCGTAGGGATTCCCGATTGCCGATGACCCGATCACAACAACGCTGGCATCCATAAAGAGCGGTTCGCCAAAATCCTCGTACTCGTAGCGCTCAACGGCTGCATCGCTTGCATTTGTGATTGCCACGACGCTGTACAGATCGTCCGTGTGGTGAAAGAAGTCGTCGCCCCCGCGGCGCATAGTAAGCACTTCGTCGATGTAGCGGCCAATCACGTACGTGGCTAGTGTTGAACTTGACACGTCCTGCTCTTCGCAAACGCGCCAATCGGTGTAGAAGTAACGCGTCGTTTCCGCAGCACCGTCGTTGACGACACGTTGGATCCGCCGGCCAAGCGCGTCGTACGCATATGTCGTGGCGACAAGTGTCGCCGTGTTGATGTGGCTGATCATTTGGTTGCGGTAGTCGTAGGCAATGGCTCGTTGTGTCGGCTGACCATCGTCGATGCGAATCAGGTTCCCGTTCTTGTCGTAGAGGCGCGCCTCGACAGAGGTCGTCGTGTACTGATTGGTCTGTCGGTCGGCTGGCTCCGGCACGGTCGCGACCATGGTGTAGGGACCGGGATCGGGACCACCGGCTACGGAGGTGCGATTGCCCACCCCGTCCAGCGAGTAGTTGATTGTATCCGCCGAGCCGCCGGGCGGCGTCTTGTCCGATCGAATCAGCCTGTAGATCGAATCGTAGGTGTAGTCATGCGTAAGTTCCGGGCCGCCGGTGCGCACGTCCTTACGCTGGGTCTTGTTGTACATCTGATCCCAGGTATAGGTGCGGTCGTCGATGACGGTGCCGTCTACCGTTTTCGTATGTGTCGTGCGGATCAGCCGCTTGACGCCGAAATCGTTGGCGGGATTGGCGATGCCGGTTATTCCGTCGTATCTATACACGGACCGCGTACCGTTGCCATACTCACGGCGCGTGACGCGATCCGGACCGATGTAATCGTAGGTTGCAATCTGGCCGCTTTGATCCGAAATCGTCTTCTTACGTTCCAGCTCATCGTAGGTACACGCGACCACGCGACCACCGGGGTACGTGCAGGACAGCATGTTGCCGACACCGTCGTAGAGCGTGGTCGTGGTTTGGCTGTTGAGCGTTTCACGGCTGATCCGCGATAGTGAGTCGTAGCTACGGGTGACCAGCGAGTCGTTGTCCTGAACATGAATGAAGCGCGACAGGCCGTCGTATTTGTAGTCCTCGAACGTGGTGTCGTCGGAGACTCCGGCGCCGGGGAATATGTCCTTGCGAGTGAGGCGATTGATTAGGTCGTAGGCGCCTATGGCCACGC
>JADFIX010000058.1:0-1235 GCA_022566435.1 Planctomycetota bacterium | reverse complement strand
TAGCGGAGGTTCGGGAAGTAGTTTTGGCCGTATTGGGGCGGCTACATCTGGGAAATGTCGGTTCATAGAGTTATTGAGGAGCACTATAATGAAAATGACCAGACTTTGGCTCGGTCTGTTGCTGGCAGGCGCAATTTCGCTGGGCGCTGCTTTCAGCCAGGATGCTCGGGCTGCGGAGTACAAGCCCAAGGCGACAGTAAAGTCTCTTGTGGAGGTGCCGCTCGTCGGCGTAGCGCTCGGCGGTCATGCGATCCAGGGCGTCATACTCGTAGGTAGTAGTGTTGCCGTTGTCATCGGACTGACCGGTGAGACGAGACGTGTCGTCCCACGATTGGCGGGTGGTGATCGTGCCGACGAGTTGCCCGGTACCATCGCCGGTGTCGCGCAGCTTGCGAATCGTCTCCGTAAGGCGATTGATCCCGTCATATACGTAGCGCACGACGTTGCCCTTGGCGTCAATCATGCGCGTACGGTTGTTGCGCGAGTCGTAAAGGGAGTTGTTGGTGTTGCCCACGTTGTCGGTCATGGCGATCATGCGATCCAGGCCATCGTATGCGTGAGTCGTGCTAAAGACCTCCTCGGGGCCGCCGAGATCAGATTTCTCCACTTCGGTCATCGCCACGACGTTCGAGTTGGCGTCGTAGGCATACGTCGTCGTGTTGTTCTTGGCGTCGGTAACGACGTTTCGGCGGTTGGCGGTATCGTAGGTGGTTCGCGTATCGTGGTTGTTATCGTTGACTCCGCGTGTCATCTGAGAGTTGTCACTGTACTCGGTGATGGTGATCGCCTTACCGTCGTCGATCGAGGCCTGGGTCTCGGTATCGAAGAACTCGTATTCCTCCCGGACCAGCCGGTCCATCTCGTCGTAGACGTACGTCATCTCGGTCAGACGCACGTTGTTCGCGTCGCCTGCGACGTCGTCGAGTTGGCCGCCCGTACGCGAAGCTGCCCGATTGCTGTTGGCGTCATAGTGATACGTCGTGCGATTGCCCATCGGGTCGATCGTTTCGACGCGGCGGTCGTATCCGTCGAAGATGTACGTGTGGACGCGCGGAGTGTTTTCCAGACCGACACGGCGAACGACCAGATTCTCGTTTCCGTCGTAGTCATACTGCGTGGTCGACTGGTCCGGGTCGCCCTCGGCTTGAATCTCTTGGAAAAGAAGATCGCGTTCGTCGTATAGCGACCGCACCAGGTTCGTTGGCTGCCGAGCCTCGACGGAGTCTCCATAACGC
>JADFIX010000935.1 GCA_022566435.1 Planctomycetota bacterium | reverse complement strand
AGAGGGCGCTCTGTAGCTGCACCATCGTAAGAATCGCCGCCGTCCAACCCAGTAGACGGGAGAGCAGGTGCGTCCCGAGACCGTACGCCGCCAAGGGTATCGTAGCCAGAACGCCGGACAAACAAATGAGTCTCATTCGCGTTGTCATACGGCCGTCCCCCCAAAATGCCGCGAGAGTTGCGGAATTGAGAAACCAAGACCTCAAGCGGACTACTACGATACCGGATTCGCCCGTCTTTTTCAAGATTCTCGCAAGATTCTCGTTAAACCCATGCTGCCCTCGGTTTGGTGATCGGCGTTCCGCATTCCGGGCAACTACCGGCCGAGCCTACGATGAGAGTGGCCGGCGCGCGATAATTCCCCGTCATGACGAAGCTCAATCGGTTGATTTCCGCGGCAGTGGGCCCGCCGGGTGGTCGACGAGCATGGCCGGCCGTTAGGCGATTTCGACGGCGATTGTCGACTTGGCGGACTATGCGGTCGCGCAATCGAACCTCACGGGACCGCTGTCCGGCGACGGACCTTGTTCAGCGTTTGTGGGAACGGTGTCGTGGAACCCGGTGAGCAGTGCGATCCGCCCAACGGCGACACGTGCGATTTGAATTGCCAGACGACCACCGGCGGGGAGCCGGCGAACGATTCGTGTGCAAGCCCGACGGCGATCGCAGTAGGTTCACATTCCTTCACTAACGTCGGAGCCACCACGGACGGACCGGAAGCGTATGCTCCGTTCGGCAATCCGCAAATCGACTCTGATATCTGGTACTGTTTTACGTCGCCATGTACTGAAGCGGTCACGGTTAGAGCACTTCCCGTTTCTGTGTTCCGAGCCGCAGGCTTCAGCCTGCGCGGTTTCTCGCCGCTCGATGGGCTGCGCATGGTACTTGACCCGGTATACGAAAACGGGAACTGCTCTAGCCTCTGCGGCAGTGCGTACGATACGAAACTGGCCGTCTACCTCGGCTGCGACTGCCCTGATTCCGGCGACCTTTGGCTGGGATGCAGTGACGACGATTGCGGGGCCGGTCAGGAGTCGCGAACGACCTTTCCGGGGCTGGCCGGTCAGAACTACTTGATCCGCGTCGGTGGGTTCCGCGGGTTCGACGACGAGCAGGGTACCGGCACGCTGACGATCTTTTGCGAAAGCGATCCCGATCATGGATTGGTCACCTGTGGACCGGGTGCCGGCGATTGCTTTTCGGCCAACGGTTCACCCGGTTGCGATGACGTGGAGGTCTGCACCCAAACGTGCACGGCCGACATGTCCTGTTGCGATGTTCTGTGGGACGACCTTTGTGCCAAAAAGGCGGACGGCATTGCCAACGGATTCGACAGCTGCGGCCCGGGCAACGGAAGTTGCACCGAAGACAACGGGACGCCCGGTTGCGATGATACGGACTGCTGCCAATCGGTGTGCGAAGCCGATCCGTACTGCTGCCAGACCGACTGGGACGAAGTCTGCGCCGCCGCCGTGCCAGCTGCCTGCACTGTGAACCAGGTCTGTGCGAGCGCACGTGGTACATGCTTCGCCGAGCACGAATCGCCAGGCTGCGACATCGAGTCTTGCTGTTTGGCCGTGTGTGAGTTTGATCCCGTGTGTTGTACAGTGAGCTGGGATGAGGTTTGCGTCAGCCATGCGGAATCGTGTGATCCGTAGCGTGTTGCGATTCGTTCCGTCGGGTTGGGGCGGCTGTGCAAGTCTACTGAGGCTAATACCGCGCTTGGGGCATCGCGTAGGGCAGTGTCGATGACGTGCCTTTACCATTCGCGTGGCGGTGACGTTGCCCGCATATTAGACCAAATCGACATGAATCTGGTCAAGCCCGGATATGTCGAGACACAAGGCGAATGGCCGTGGTCGAGTTTTCAGCGAACGTGAGCGAGGGCTGGCTCGACCCCGATTGGCGCGGGGCGAGTCCGGTCGATTTGCCTGATGTTCATGGCGAATAGTAGAGGCAGGTCGTTGACCCCGCCCTAGTGCGCCTGAAAGTGTACTCGATCAGAAGGGTGGAAGTCCCTTCCAGGCATGCGCTCTCCGGCCTGTAACTGAAGGTAACTGCGTCGCCGTGAGGCGGG
>JADFIX010000057.1 GCA_022566435.1 Planctomycetota bacterium | reverse complement strand
AAAACCGCCAGGTTGATCGTAAGAAGTACGATCGGCGGAGCGAAAATCGCATACATCAAGATGATCCGCAAGGCATGCCAACGAGACCATCCCAGTTGCCCCGTGTAGTCGCTCCGAAGCGGACCGACCCAACCCGTGGCGGCGATCAAATAGAACCCAGAAACCGATGCCAGGAATGCAGTCTCGTACGTATCGTCATACGTGCCGGCGCGCCAGCGGAGCATCAAATCGAACAACATCCAAATAGCTGACAGCACAGCATTGTAGACGACCCGATGCGATTCCAGGTTCGCAGCGGCGAGAATCGTGCGCGGTGCCTTTGCGAAGGCCGGCAGACCCTTTCGGATTTGGGTCCACAGGCCGATGCAGCTCGGACACAGCCACATCAGGCAGGCGAGCAACAGCATCTGAGTTCCCGGGCCGACGAAAGCACCGGATGGGGCGAAATTGATGCGAACAACCGATTGTGGCGGCAGAATCGATTGGATCGGACGAGACCAAGTCATATTTGAAGCTTCTTCGTTGACGTAGCTCGAGCGAAGAAGGCCAATTTCGCTGCGGGACCAACGACTGACGACCGTTTCTCCGTTACCATCCAAAAACGAAAACGTCCGCGTATGCTCTACGACAAACGCATCGCAGAGAGCAGCGGCCGAGAAGATGATGATGGCCGCCAGTAGTATGTTTTTTCCTACGTTCCGGAATGAATGGCTGACGTCGCCCTCGCGATCCAGGGCCCACCACCAACCGGGAAGTCGTTTTCGAAAGGGGGTAAGCAGGCCCGAAAAAAACCATTTGCCGGAGTCGACGAGATCCCACACCTGCTGCCGAAAATGGTCCGTGATGTGCAGAAGACCGCACTCGGGACACCGAGGCTGCTCGCCGAGTCCGCGAAGGTTGTAGCCGCAGGCGATGCAGTATCGGTCCGCGTTGCCAGAAGCATCATGGACTGACTCGCCAGATCCGGTCTCGTTGGAAAATTCCGACACGTAAAGGCACCGTATTCAAGAGAACCGGCCGCACGCGATTGGCGAGCCATACACACTCACGAATCGACATCGAGCGGTTCAATACACGCCGCCGTATCGTTTGACGGTCTATTCACCGTGGTGTTAACCGGAATTGCCTTCATGCCACCTGGTGGAAACGATCTAAGCAACGGACAGAGAACGTCTGCCGCCTGTACCGAGGGATCGAGCCATTGCGCGAAGTCTTTGGGGTCCAGAATCACCGGCATGCGATTGTGGATATCCGCCATCATTTCGTTCGGTTCGGTCGTAAGAATTGTGCACGAATCGACGGCCGCCCCGTCCGGGCCTTCCCAGTGCTCCCAAAGTCCCGCAAAAGCAAACGGCTGACCGTCGGCCATTCGAATGTAATAGGGCTGCTTTCGTTTCTGTCCGGCGATTGCTTTCCATTCATAAAACCCGTCGGTGGGAAGGAGGCAGCGACGGTACTTGACGGCCGATCGGAAGGACGGTTTTGTCGCGGCCGTTTCGGACCGGGCGTTGATCATTCGGTTGCCGATGGTGGGGTCTTTCGCCCACGACGGAATGAGCCCCCAGTGCATCAGATCGAACCTGCGGATGTCGCAGTCGTGGCGCACGACGCCGACCGCCTGCGTCGGGGCGATGTTGTAGCGCGGTAACACGGTGGGCGTATCGACCAGCTCGAAGAACTCGGCCAATACTTCTCCGGGGGATATCAGCGTAAAGCGTCCGCACATGACGATTCACATCGCAACAACGTCAAAACGATCTTGCACCGCGTGCGCTTCTGCCGTAGCGACCGTCAAGCCTCCCGCCGCGTCACGCGCAGGGCTTCCTCGAGTGTGGTCAAACCCTCGCGTACCTTGCCCAGAGCATCGTCGCGTAACGTGATGCAACCGTGTTCGACGGCATGGGCGTGCATCTGGTCGATCGTCGATTTGTGCATCACCAGCTTGGAGAGCCCGGAATCGAACGGGACGAACTCATACACCCCCACGCGATCGAAATAGCCCGTACGCAAGCAGCGTGAACATCCGGCACCGCGGTAAATCTCCGCACCGGTCCGGTCCAGCGGAATGCCCATGATTTCACGCTCGGTTCGATTGGGCGTGTAGCCGCGCTTGCAGTTCAGGCAGATTTTACGTACTAGCCGTTGGGCCATCACGCCGATCAGGGCGCTGGCCACCAAATAGGGCTCGCATCCCATGTCCAGGAGTCGTGCGACGGACCCCACGGCCGAGTTCGTGTGCAGCGTCGCCAACACAAGGTGGCCCGTGAGTGCCGCTTCCAAAGCGAGATGCGCGGTTTCTTCGTCACGAATCTCGCCCACCATGACGACGTCGGGGTCGTGTCGCAAAATGCTCCGCAGGGCAAGCGCGAAGGACACCCCGAACTCGGTGTCGACCGCGACCTGGTTGATCCCGGCCATCTGGTATTCCACCGGGTCTTCGATGGTGATGATATGCTTGTCGACGCTGTTGATCGTCTGCAGCGCGCCGTAGAGCGTTGTCGTTTTGCCGCTGCCCGTCGGCCCGGTCAAGAGGATGATTCCATAGGGGCGGCGGATCAATCGCTCGAACGCCTGACGCATTTCCAGGCCCATCCCGAGGTTTTCCAGCGTCAAACGACCGCGGTCGGAGGACAAGAGGCGCAGGGTGACTCGCTCGCCTCGTGCCGTGGGTATGACGGCCACGCGAATGTCGATGTCCTGATCGAAACTGCGATGGCTGAAGCGCCCGTCCTGCGGCTTTCGCTTCTCGGTGATGTCCATGGTGGCCAAGACCTTGACGCGGGAGATCATGGCGGGTGCCACGTCCAGCGGGTACGCCCGAACCTCGATCATCCGCCCGTCGATTCTCAGTCGTACGCGAAGCCTATCGGTTTCCGATTCGAGGTGAACATCGCTGGCGCGTCGGTCGACGGCTTCGTCTAGGATACTGTCGAGTTGCTCTACGACATTGACGCCGGTGGCCGACGTCTTGGCCACGGTCGTCGAGATCGGGGCGGTCGCGCGCACGCGGGCACCCTGTTCGCGGGCGCTACCGTACATTTCGTCGATGACCTCGACAATCTGATAACGTGGACTGACCACGTATTGCACCGGGCGCTCGAAACGTGCCGAGATCACCGCCATGACCGACGGGTCGACCGGGTCCGCCACGGCCACCACCAACTGACCGGAAACTTCGCCGAAGAGCAGGCAATTCTTCTTGCGGGCGATGTTTTCCGGCAACGTCAGGACCCAGGCACGGGAAGCCTTACGCCGCGTCAGATCGAGAAACCGAAACCCGCTCAGGTCCGCATAGATGTTGGCGACCTCGGCTTCGCTCACGACATCGTGCTCCTGAAGCACTTCGACGATCGGCAAGCCCATTAGCTCGGACTCACGCCGCATGGTCGCCAGACCGACGGTCGTCAGCGTACCGTCATTGAGCAGCTTCGAGATGACTCGCTGTTCCGCCGATTCGGCTGCAATCATGTTGACACCAGGTAAAGATTTCGTCGAGACTGATTCACTCCGACCAAGCCAGACATTATCCGTGACCGATGACCAATACGAGGGCATCGTCATCGGGCTGTGAGCCGGCCAGGTGGTTGGACCACAACGCCGCGATCATCGCCACGACCTCGTCGACGCCGGCGAACGCGTCGCGATCGAGTAACGCTTCGTGCAGGCGCTGATCGCCCAGTGCTTCGCCGGCCCGATTCGTGGCTTCCACCAAGCCGTCCGTGTGAGAGACAACCCGAAAAACCTCCGGAAGGTCGACGCGGGTGGCTTCGTAGACGTAGTCGGGGTCGATTCCCAATACGAGTGAGGGCTGGTCGAGCGTGACCAACCGGCCGGCCGCCACCATCAGCAAAGGCGGCGATCCGCCGGCGTTAATGTAGGTCAACCTGCCGGCCGATGTGTCGATTCCCATATACGTGCAGGCGAGCACCTGCCGCGTCTGTGAGGTCGAAAGCATTCGATTCAGCTCGTTGAACACGGGCGCGGGATCCGAAATCGAATCCTCCGAGACGGACACGCATGTACGTAGTCCCGCCCGAATGGCTGTCGCCTGAACCATGCCCGTAATACCGTGTCCCCCCCCATCCACGACCAATCCGCAGCATTGTTGGTCATCGATGTGAATGACATCGGCGAAGTCCCCGCATCGCACTCGACCGGCGAAGCGCTTAGACGCCACTGCGAAACTGTCGCTCGATTCGATCGGCGTTCCCAGGGCCGACTGCACCCGCCGAAGCGTGGTCATCCATGCGACCCCTTCGCGCGCCGCGGATCGTACAAGCTTACGCGACGCCTCACCCAGCATGGCGCCGATTTGCGCGCCCGCCGCGATGCATTGTTGCAGGGCGGCCGCCGCAAAGGGCTTCTTCGAAACGGCGCGATCGATATACAAAACTCCGACGACGTCGCCCCGAAATGTCAGCGGCGCGACGATCGCCGTCGAGGCGTACGACGCCTTTGCATCGATCTTCGATGCCGTTTGAGGGTATCGTCCAGCCAGGCTTTGCAAGAACGGTGCGAAGAGGAACGCTTTGTTCACGGCGGTCATCGCCCCGGTGGTCGGCCGACGAAGTGCTCGATGGGCCAAAGGGCTCAGATCGGTCTTGGACTCGCCGCGAAGCGCGATCAGTCCGCGATCGGCCTGGAGATCCAATAGCATTTGTCCTAAGGCCAAATCGGCAATATCCTCCGCCCGTGCCATAAGAGGCAAGTCGCTCCATAGCCGGGCCAATCGTTCCGCCTGAGATATCGAAAGAGAAATCGGATTCTTCAATTTGACCCAATCGCAGTCCGCCGGCAGTTCGAGATTTCCCGTGAGGGGGTCTTCGAGGCTCAGTTCATCGCGCGCGATGGTCGTGTCCAAAAACTCCAAGACCCGATCGCCCACGCGAAGAATGTCGCCCGCCACGAGTAGCGTTTCGGTGGTCAACTCGCCGTTGACGAATGACCGGTTGCGACTACCCATATCGCGCACGCGAAATCGACCGTCCGGCTCCATATCGATACGGATGTGCTCTCGCGAAATCGTGTCGTCGTCCAGCACGATCTGGCAGCCCGGCGCGCGACCGACGACGAAGTGCTCGACGTCCAGGGTTTTGGTTTGCAATTGACCGGCGTCATCGAGGTAGCGTAGTTGTGCCATGGTGAAGTCTACTATAATCACAGCGAGCGGAATGACAAGATCGGGCCCAGTGGCTCACCGCACCGCGATGTCCAGGTTTATGGTAGATCTCGCCTGATCGAAAAGGATATCTCGGCGACCACGAGATGCTGCATGTCCCAGGTGCGGTAGGCATGTGACAACAAGGTTCGCGCGGACGGCTTGATCGCGCCGGCGTATCGTCGCTTACGATTGCAATAGACGGTGATCGATCGCCTCGGAGCCGCCTCACGTAGCGGCAATGATAGTGTGACACCAGCACATTTTCTGGTCTCGAGATGGAAACTGTCGCCGTCGCGATACCCGCCGAGGTAGGCCAAACGCCCCCGGAGGACATCCCCGATGAAAACGTCTCGATCAACGAATGGTCCCGGCCGAATGGACAGCTGATCCGCCGTCCAAACCTCACCGAGGAACTTCGATTGCCGAAGCCACGCGCTGTGCCCCTGCGTGGGATAACGGAACCAATGAGAAACCGCGACCGGGTCAAACCGCCGGCGACATGATAGAAGTGTCTGTTGCGCTTTCGCCGTCGCCGATTGCGACACGCCGGCCGAAAGGGCCATGCCCTCTATGGGCAGGGAGGCCGTGCGGGCGAACTCAACGATGGCGCGATTGTGTACCGCCACGGCGTTCGCCCGACCGGTAAGAATTCCCGGCGGCGGATCGCCCCAGATTGAAAGAGCCTCGAGCGAAGCGAGATTCGGGAGGATGATCGGATAGAGTTGCTCGGCAAAGGGAACCTTGGGGTATGAATCGAAGACGACGATACCTGCGAACAGATCCGGATGCATGATGCCCGACATCCAGGCTGCATCGCCGCCGACGCCCCGTCCGTATAGGTAAAGGCGATCGGTATCTGTATGAAACGCGCGCCTCACATGTCGCACGAACTGGCGAAAATCCCCAGCCGCGCCGAGTGATTGATCAAACGATCCTCCGATCCACTGCCTCGGATGGAGCAGGATAAACCCATCCGCCAAGTCGCCGAGCGGCTCGGACAACTGTGCGAATGATAGCGTGGCGTCGCAGTCGCCGGCAAAGACTATGACCGGCCAAGGGGTCGTCGCATCGTAACCGACTGGCAGTTGATAGATGATTTCGACGGGGTCGGTGGTTCCGCAGTCAAACGACAAAGACCCGACACGATCCGTCAGCGTCGGCCAGAGCCGGGCATCGCGAACGGCTTGCGCGACCCTATCGATCGACCCACCGCAGATTTCATCAATTTCGTCGGCAAGCCGATGGCGCGCATCCGATTCCTCGGTTCGGAAATACGCGACAACCAAGTCGGCAGGTTCTTTCCCTTCGCTCGTCGCTCGCGTGTGGTCGGACGCCGGTAATGCGGCGACGCAAAACGCATGCAGGAGCATTGACAGACTGCCGAATCCTACGACCAAAACGCGCACGTGGCGTCCTCTCGAAACGTCGCTATTGTCCAATCGTCAAGCGGGTAATGAAACCGTCGTCGACCGGTCCAAAGCCAAAGGTCACTCTGCGACCGCATAGCCCGACCGACGCGTCCCGCGACCAGCGCATATCACCGATTCCTCGAACCTCGCCCGTATCATTGTCGATGAACGTGCCCCCGGTTGTCCCGATCACCAAGTCTGCGGTGCAGGGGAACAGCACCTCATCCGAATGAAGAGGTTGGAGTATGCCGGTACCGGCCACACCGATACTTGCGCTCGTGCCATATTGATCAACAAGGAGATCTGCAGGCAGTGTCCCAAGCGGAGTATTCGAGAGAAAGAACTCGACGTTGACCGCGTCGGTCTGGGAGAAATTGCGAAATCGAATGAGCACCTCGTCGGCGGTGACGGGTCCGAGCGAACCCCCCGGCGCGGGATCTGCGTTGGGATCGGGCACGAAATCCACGAGAAAGTCTCCGGCACACCCGACGAAGATCGTAGCCAATCCGGCGACCCAAGAAGCCGCCCACGCGAGGTATATTTTTCGGCGTCCGCAGCTCATGAATTGCACTCCTCAGGCCAAATTTTCCACCAGTTTCAAATATGCATATACACTTCAATCGCACGGAACCTCGCTAAGTGCGACCACTCGATGTTTATCGGCAGCCGTCCGGAGATTCAACCATGCGCCGCCCAATTTCAGCCCAAACGCCTGTTGGCGGGATCAGTCAATTGTGCAATTGCACAAAAATCGTGAATTCTCTCGTCGAATCCGAGTGGGACGGGAGGATTTGACAGCCAAGCGCCGAAGTCTATAATCATGGGCTTGCGTGAGTGGGCAGTCTCGTACACAAAAACGGCGGGAGCTGTCTTTTTGGGCTAGAGAGCGGAAAATTCGGAGCGTTCGGCAGCGATGGAAGTCGCGGTGTCGTACTCTGGTTTGTTGAAGGTGCAATGTGTTAGTTGTCCCTTTGATTGCACAGCGTGGAGAAACGACTTGTGCTGACTGATTGCGGCCAGCACGAGTGGGGTCTTCCTTTATGGACGGCCTTCGAGCCAGGGTGGAGTGGCGTGATGCGGTAACTAGGACACTCCATTTCGGCGGTTTGTCTGGCTCCACGTGGGATCGCAATTTGCGCCCACGTTTTTTTTTGGTCGAACGGGGCGAAATACGACCGGCTTCGCTTTGGCGAACGCAGGTTGAATTTGCGGATGTGTAGAGACCATCACAGGCAATGAACGGCCGCACGGAAGGAATCATTGGATCGCAATGAACGCCGATCTCATAAGATTTGTCGATTCGATCAGTCGAGACAAGAACATCGAGAAGGAGTTCGTGTTCCTTGATCTGGAAGCGGCGATGGTGTCGGCCGCACGGAAGGCATTTGACGGTGCTGAAGATGTCATCATCGTAATCGATCGAACGACGGGTGAGATCGACGCGACGGTAAACGGCGAGCCCATCGATATGAAGACCCTCGGTCGCATCGCCGCGCAGATCGCGAAGCAAGTCATGATCCAGCGCATACGCGAAGACGAGCGAAGCGCCATCTTCGATGAATACTCGGAGCGTGTCGGCACGGTGGTTACCGGCACGGTGACGAGGCATGAATCCGCGGGGTTGACCGTCAACTTGGGGCGGGGCGAGGGTTTTTTGCCGCGAAGCGAGCAGATTCCCGGCGACGCCCATCATCCCGGCGAGCGAATCCGGGCCATGATTCTCAACGTCCGAGAGGATCAGACGCAGGTCAAGATCATCTTGACCCAAACTCACAAGGACTACATCCGCAAGCTCTTCGAGTTGGAAGTCCCCGAAGTCGCGGAACGGATTATCGAGATTCGTGCGCTGGCGAGAGAAGCGGGATATCGTACCAAGGTCGCCGTCTCGTCGATCGACATGAAGGTCGACGCCGTGGGCGCCTGTGTCGGTGTTCGCGGTAGCCGTATTCGCAATATTGTGGACGAACTCGGCGGAGAGAAGATTGATATCGTTCGGTGGAACGAATCGTCGCAAGTTCTTATATCCAACGCGCTTAAGCCCGCGGAAGTGCGCGAGACCCACCTGTGCTTTGAACTTGGACGGGCGACCGTGATTGTGGACGAAGATCAACTTTCGTTGGCGATTGGAAAGCGTGGGCAGAATGTCAGATTGGGCGCCCAGTTGACAGGCTGGGACATCGACATCCTGACCCCGGCGGAATACGACAAAAACGTCGACGGCGTGGAACGCGCGCTCAAGAACGTCGAAGGCATCGAGGACCTCCTCCTGGATAAGATGCTGGCGATGGGCATCGTCTCTCTGGCGGATTTTGCGGGAATCGGCCGCGATCCACTGATGAACGACTTGGAGATGAGTCCGGAATTGGCAGACCGAGTCCTGGACGCCGCCGCGGAGGGTGCGAAACAAGCGGCGGTAGAGGCGGAGGCTGCCAGAAAGGCCGCGATCGAGGCCAAGAAAGCCGCCGAGGCTGAGGCGAAAGCCGAGACTGAGGCTGGCGATGATGATTCTCTCGCGGAAGCCGTGGCGGAGAACGAAGGCGATGCCGAGCCCGGATCCGAATCGGCGGACGCCGAACAATCGGAAGGCGCGGTCCCTTCGGATGACGCAGAAACGAAGGATGCATCGACCGACACAGAGGGTGTGGAAACCGAATCCGTAGAGGAAGTAGACGTCGTCCAAGAGGACGGCGCGGCGACGTGACGCGGGTCTGCCAGCGCGAAGCGAGTAGCGTTGCGCCTTTGCCCGATTGGATTGGTTTGCGGTAGCTTGGACGGAGTGGAGTTTTGGCTGAAAAAATGCGCGTTCATATCCTCGCCAAGGAACTGAACGTAGCCAGCAAGGACATTATCACAAAGTGTCGTGCGGAAGGCATCGACGCGGTCAAGAATCACATGTCCACGCTGAGTGCGGGCCTTCACGCGACCATTATAGAGTGGTTTAGCGAAGGGTCCCAAGATAGCGCACTGGAGACCGCCAAGCCGGTTGACCTCAAGAAGGTCCGCGCCGCTGCGAAGAGGAAGAAACGAGTTCCTCCCAAGAAGCAAGAAGTCGCCTTCGAAGCCAGTGCATCGGAAGTCGCGGCGGAAGTCTCCACCATGGTCGCGGCCGAAGTTGTCGCCGGAACACACCACGATTCCGTCGCGGTTGATGAACTGGCGGAGTTCAAGAGCGGCACAGCGGCGGCTTCCGAGCTCATGCCGGTCGCCGAGGGGCAACCGGTGGGACAATCCGTGGGCGCGGTATCTGCCGTTGCCGAGGTGACGCTGCCTTCTTCAGGGGAACCGGCGGACACCGCGTCAACCAATGACTTGCCATCCGGCGTTTCGACACCGACGGTCGTGGAGTTGGCACCACCGACCGGCGAAAGTCCCGCGACGACAGCGGATGACGAAGAGAAACCGGAGACGGAAGCGACGAAGGAAAAAACCAAACGCGAGCCCGTCACACCCGCCGGACCGCAACATGTGCCGGCGCCGGCCAAGCTTCAAGGCCCGCGCGTTGTGCGATATGAGGCCCCTGAAAACGACTTCCGACCGCCCCGACGCGACAGCCCCGTATTACGTTCAGCGCCGGGCACTGGTCCCGGAGTTACGCCAACCCCAGAAACGTCGCCGGACGCGCCGCCCAAGGGGGACAAGCTGGCGGATCGAGCTGCCAACCGCAAACGGGCGCGCATCAACCCACGACGGGCAGCAAGTACCTTACGCGATGCCGGCGAAAAATTCGCGGAATGGCGAGATCGCGATTTGCAGGAGAGGCGCGAGCGATTGGCTGGGGCGACAGGCCGGCGAATCTTGCATCGGCGCTCGACGTCGAGGCCGGAAGGTCACAGCGGCCCGGTCGAGCCGGCCGGACCAGTCACCA
>JADFIX010000934.1 GCA_022566435.1 Planctomycetota bacterium | reverse complement strand
CTCGTGCGCGGCTTCGAGGGCTTCGGCTATCTGCCGGGCAACATCCAGCGCTTCATCCGCTGGAAGGGGTCCGCGGTCGAGCCGGGCCGCCAGGGTTTCGCCCTTGACGTATTCCAGCACGAGACAGCATTCGCCGTCCGATTCTTCGAATCCGTAGATGGCACCAATGCCGGGATGATTCAGCGACGCGAGCACTTTTGCCTCTCTCCGGAAGCGAGCGACTCGCTCCTTGTCTCTGGCGAACGCGTCCGGGAGTACCTTCAGGGCCACGTCACGATCGAGCTTGGTGTCTCGGCAGAGGTAGACCTCGCCCATCCCGCCCGCACCGAGGAGCGTGCGGACTTCGTAAGGACCAAGTTTGTTGCCTGCCTTCAACCGGATACTCCTGCCGCGAATTGAACCGCCGCCCGCGCTTGATTATGCCTCCGAAAACTGAACCTGCAACAAATCACGGTCGATCGCCCGTTTCTGACGACGCACGAGCGGTTGCGAATGGCAAGCACTACCGACCTACTCGTCCGTATAGGCCGCGGCCTCTGCGATGAGTTCCGGCGGCGCACCAATGTCCGCGACCTCCACTCTTCCGACATACTGCCCGGCGGAATCGCCGGCGAAGCCCTTCTTGTCGGCCACAAAAGTCACGGTCAGATCGGCGCGAATCGTGGCGTTGGAAGGCCGACCCGAATCACAATCGAGACCGGAGGGGACGTCGATGGCGACGACCCCCCTCGTTCGCTTTGCATTGATCGAATCAATCAACTCCGCGGTCGGGCTGCGCACTTCGCCGTGGAACCCGGTGCCCAATAAGGCGTCCACGACAACTTCTTGACCGGAGACCGAGCGAACGAACGCTTGTTGACTTGCCGCGTCCGACGCGACCGTCGGATTGATCTGCATAGCGCAGACGATTCGAAAGTTGGCAAGTGTATCGGGGGTCATGCGATCCTCGCCGGCGGTCATCATCAGCCACACCGACCACCCGCTGTTGTACAAATGCCGGGCAATGACACAGCCGTCGCCACCGTTGTTTCCGGGTCCCGACACGATCGCCGCACGACCGACCTCGCCGTACACGCGGCGAATAATGGCAGCCGCGTTGCGCCCCGCGTTTTCCATCAGAACGAGACCGGAAATCCCGTACCGTTCGACGGCCAACTGGTCGACGCGTCGTACTTGCGCGCGTGTCAACGACGTGGACATGACGGGCGATTATACGGGCTACCGCGAGGGGCGTGAAATGACCGCCGGCGATCCGCGAGAAGACAGGTTTAATCCCAATGTGGGTGGCAAAGCGGATCTTGTGAGGTAGCTGCGGAGCGGCGAAAGGTTTGTAGCCCGCGCTGTCAACCGCAGGTAACGAAGTACACCGCCAAGTAAAGCCCCGGCAGGGGCGGCACTTGATAACTGATCCGCGATGGTAGCAAAACAAAAGGTATCGCCCCTGCCGGGGCTACGGACGGAATCCATGCAAACTAACCCATGGCTGGCCGCCATGGGCTACAAACCGTTCGCCCCTAACGGGGCTGGTGGTGCATTTTCAAATAGGTCGCCTCCCGGAATGGGATACCGCGAGGAAACTGGATCTTCGAGGCCTTCATTCACGACGGGGGAACCAACGGCCGCGGACCGGCTTTGCGTCTGCCCTTGAATGATTGCGGATCGTACGGCGGCACTGGCGCTACGGGCATCGTCCAAGACCAGCGCAGGACGCACAAACAACAGGAGCACCGGAAGGGCACAGAGCCCGAGACCCAATCGCACGGGGAATCCACCGGCCGGGGTCGGCTCCTCGGTTTCCTCACTCATATACGCGGCACCGACAATTCGCAGGTAGTAGGCGGCGGCGATCGCGGCGTTGACTACACCGATGATCGCCAGGGCGATCAACGGACCGTGAAAGGCGTGATTGTCCGGGAGGGAGAACGCACTACTGAAGATGTATAGCTTGCCCAGAAATCCGGCGGTCGGAGGAAATCCCATAAGGCTGAAGATGCACACCGCGAGGGCGAACGTCGCGATCGGCGCCCGGCGGGCGACGCCGGCGATATCGTCGAGCGTCTCGGCGTCCCGATCGCCTTTTC
>JADFIX010000056.1 GCA_022566435.1 Planctomycetota bacterium | reverse complement strand
GTCGCCAGCCTGGTTCTGCTCGTAAGACGTAAGCGCCCACCAGAACCATTCTTGACACAGCCGGTATCCTGGCGTGCATGTTGATTCAGTGATGTTCTCATAGTCAGGAGGTTCACCATGGCTCGTCGTTCAGATTCCGAGAAACACGCCGCGTGGCGTAAACGGCTTGGGCGATTCTCGCGTTGCGGGCTGACCGTGGCGCAGTTCTGCAGCGGGGACCAGGTGCCCGTACACGTCCACCGTTGACCCTCGTGACCACGCACAGCCTGCAAGGTGACGCCATCGGAAAATAGGGCCGCGGCAACGCCAACCACGCCAATCGGAATCACAAACCGTATCATGATCGCTCTCCCGTTGCTAACTTGCCGATCGCCTGTCAAGTTCTCTTTGTGCCTCCCTTGATGCCCCCCAAGGTCGGGTCGGGTCGCGTCGTTCGTTAGTCGGGCGACGCGGTCCATCATTCGGCGGCAATCACTCGCCATCGTCACCAGGGGGATGGTGCGATGCCATCGTAGTTCTGGCTGGTCGCTATGATCCTGTCATCTTCAACTGCTCTCGGGCGGACGTCTCCATCGTCCCTCTTTCCCCAATCTGTGTTCAGACTGTGAATTGTGGGCGACTGCGGTTGTGCGATTGCACACCTACAGGCAACATTTCTCTTGAGAAAGCGCGCGCCTCCCGGCCCGAATTCTCGTTAGGATTGCGGGGTCCCGGCACACGCGGTCCGCCGGGGCCTCAGCAACTTGGCAACGTGGAGTGTTTCTCTCGGATTTTCCCCTCCGTGCGGGTCGGGTCGCGTTAAGCGGTCCGGCTCGCTTTTGCATTCTCTGGTTCGGGGCGAGCCTTGCTTGTGAAGGCAATCCCGTTCTTGCGCATATCCGCAGCAAGCTCAGTCTCGATCATTCCGGCACCACGATTTCGTCGGTCATTACCTACTCCTTTGTCGCGCTCTGTGGGACCGATGGTCTTCAGAATTGCACTTGAAACGCTTTCCATCACCCTTTGCCGTTATCCGGCTGGTCGCCCCTGACGAATGCCACGCGGCCCTGTAGGTAGACGTTGACGGCTCCAGCTAGTTTTTAGAACCTCGCCGTCTTCGTCTTCGGCGGATGGAAATTCGAGTTCGTATTCAAGCGCTTCGAGTGTCTGTTCGAGTACCCAGCAGAATTTCTTGTAGGTTGCCCGCCGCTTCCGGACTTTCTCTGCCAATTCTTGTACTTCCGCAATCGTTTCAACCAGGACCTCTTCCAATTCTGCCAACTCATCCTTCGTATCATCCACAACTCTACCGCAGGAATCCGCGAAGCCGCGCATGCGTGCTAGGATGCCCTGGGCAAACTCGTGCTTCTGTTCTTTCGTGACTACACGGTATGATGCGTTCTTGTATTCGCCGTCCCCGCCCAAAATGGGGAAGCCGATTACGAAAGCTACGCCATCCCCGGGAGACTTGTTCACAAGGGTTCCTCCCTCGTCCATCCTCTTGTGCTTGAGTATCAAGTCTATTTCTAAGTCGCGGGCCTCATCTTCCGTCAGATTATCCTCTGCAATCTCGACCTCATAGCCGTTGGCGAGGTTCTCAACCCTTTGCTTCCACAGCTGGTTTCTGCCTTCGCGCCGATATGCTCGATTCGCAACTCCCTTCCCAACGTAGAATGGCACACCCGTAGCCTTATCTTTGTGGACGTACACGTAGTAGTCTTGCCTCACGTCGTCGTCGCAGCCGCTTGAGCAGTCTTCGCTTGCCGTGTTCATCGTTCACGCTCCGTTGCTCGCAGTCGGACTACTCGGATTCGTTCCGGTTGGAAAGGGCTTGTCCGCATGATCCCAAACAATGGATGCATGGCTCGCTAATTCGCTCAATTGCCTCCACCATCCTCAATTCAGATTCCGCTTCGTCCAGCGTTCGTGGAGCAATCGCGCCCGATACTCGATAGCGACAAGCTGCATCTTACGCTGATTCTCGCCGTCCTGCGCCAGCCGATGGATTTCGTCCCATGCACCAGGCGATCGTCTCCTCAAGCGCGGCCTTGTGTAGCTGGACGCGCTCCGGCTGTCGTTCAAGGTCGCGGAGTAGTTCTTGTGTGCTTGTTATCTCCATGCAGTCCGCCTTGCTACTCCGCCGAAACCGTGAAACTCCAGCTTGATCGAGCGGTCGAAACCGAATTACGTCCTGGTAGCGGCTCGCATGTATAAGTTGATCGCCGCTGTCTTCGCTAAAGAAAACCTCACCATACGGCAACAGCCCACAGTGTGAGCCGCCGCTTCCACCGCAACAGCAATCGGGTGTATGCGTCGGAAGGCTATTACTTTGTGCCCAGACCGAGCACAGCACAGGTGGCTCACCAACCGCAGGCGCCGGTTACGATCGAGCCGCCACCTACAACAGGCAGAATAAATCGCTCCCAACCTTCGAACGCCATCACAAACGAACCAGCTACCAGCACCACGCCGATTGAAATGTAGATGATCCGCGCGGTCTTGCCCAGATTCCGTCTAATCTTCATGGCATCCAACTCCAACCGTAGAACACGACTACAGGCCCGCCAGGAATTCCTTCCACCGGGATTTCGCATTTGTCAGATGATCTTAAGCCGCGATCATACCAAAACGACCCACTCGACTCAAGCGAAAACGCTCTTCTTGCGCTGATTCGTGCCTATCTTGCCGCCAACACGGCAACCGAAATCAAACGCTTCTCAGCATGACTCACCTTCGGATTGTTCCAACTCGCGACCGGAAAAGTGAGCGTTCAGTGTAGCGAATCCGCGACGGCGATTCAATAGAAATCTGTTTTCGCCGCCTATTCGTGTTGTAGATACCGAATTTCGGTTGCGCGAGATTGATCGACAAGAGCACAGGCGAGCAAACAATCATCGGCGCAACGGTGGCCGACACTATGACTGACAATTGATGACTGATAACTAACGACCAATCGCGCGCAGGCTCGGCCTAACGGCGCGAATTCGCGCAGCGCGGGTCCGTTCTAGATCCCGCGCTACGACGAATCCACGCCTCCGTCATATCGCAAACATATGACGGCCGTGACGGTGTTTAGCTTCCTGGATTGCACACGTCCAGAAACTCGATGCAGATCTCCGTCGGAAGACACGGATCGTTCGGGCCACCAATGCACGCACCCTTGTTATTGCAGGTGTCGGGAGTCGTGCAGAACTGCCCGTCTTCGCATGGCGTCCCCGGAGGCTCGTTGCTGTGCTCGCAGACGCCCGCGTTGCACGTGTCCGAGGTGCAATCGTTGGCATCGTCGCAAAAGTTGTTCGTGTTCTGGCAAACGAAGATGACGCAGGCGTCGTCAGTACATTCGTCGAGGTCGTCGCAGTGCGCGTCGATCACGCACTCCACGTCCACGCCGATAAAAAGACTGTCGCCCGAAGAGGTACCGATCGGATCGACGTTCGAGTCGCTCAAATACGCCTCGGCAATCGGACGCACCTTTACCTCGAACACCCCGCCGGCATCCGAAGAAGCGGTAAAGGTAAACGTGCCCAAATAGTCGTTGGCCGTGGTCACGTCCACACCCGTACCGTCGGTCATGGCCGCCGCCAGTCGACCTCCGGCGTCATCGACGGCGTCGGCCACCGAACTGGTGCCGAAGATGTAATCCGATCGGGCCTTGTTGACGGTCATGCTCGTCAGGTCCAGACTGCCGGTCGTGCCGCCCGACACTTCAAGCGACACCTCGTAGACCCCCACATCCAACGCCGGCTCGACATGGACGTCGATGACCACCTGCTCGTCAGGATCGATCACCTCGTGATCCGCCACCATAAGAAAGTCGATGTTCCCAGTGGTAGGTCCCGTGCAAGGATCACAATTCAGGGGGTCCGAAAATGGGTAGGCAGCGCCCGTAAAGGCCAGAATGACGTGCAAGGTATCGTCAAAGTTGATTACGCCATTCGGACACTCCGGTTGTACGTCGAGCCATGAAAAGTGTGCAGCGTTGGATACCGCCTGAAACCCCTTGATCGTCGCCGTCACGTCTTCGACATTCGTGAATCCGTTGGGTGGCGTATAGACCGCGTCGACGATACTGCCGACAACGTCACCCCAGAATTTTCCGCCGGCCGGCTCATCGATCGTCTCCACCGACAAGGCTGCGGTGAAGGGCTCATGGGGCGGTGACTGCTGGGTCGTTGCGCTAATCGCGTAGGTCGCCACAGGCACAATTTCGCAATCGGCCACATGAACGACGGAAGTCCAATCGCTACTGAAATACGGATCGGCGACCACCGGCGACACGCCATTTCCATCCTGCTGGCCGACCCAACCCAACTCGAGTGGGGCGCCGGGACCTACCGTCATCTCCACAGCAAAGGCCCAAGAGCCGGTATTGCCTGGATCAAACGAAAGGTATCTATTTTTCTGGTTGGCCAGATACGGCCGGGCCGGCGCCGGCGGATATGATCCGCAGCTACCGTTACCTGGATTCCAGCAATAGTTTTGTTCGCAAAAGTCGTCGGTGCAAGTATTGGGAACCTCGTTGGGCGGCACGCCGACTAAATCAACACAATCCGAGGCCGTCAGGCAGTTGACCGTGTAGCCGCAAAGCTCGGCTGCGCCCATGCTCCCCACCGTAATGATGCCCGTGTCAAGTGGACCGCCCGGCGCTACGTTCTTCGCGCAGATATTTCCGGAAAACGCGCCGACGATCTCGACTTCGACGCGGGTAGGATCATCGACGATCAAACCGCGCACGAAGAGTTCGCCACTCATCAGACCGCCGACGGAGATTTGGCCACTCATGTCGCCAACCGACGTAATCAAACCACTCATGTCGCCGCCGATGTCGATGATCGCGGTGTCGTCGATCAAACCGCCCACGAGGATCTCACCGCTCATGTCGGCGGGAGAGTGGTTTCCTGTTACGGTGAAGATTTGCCCTGTCATGTCGCCGCCGATATCAAGGGTTCCATTCCATTCGATACAGGGGTCAGACCCCTCGATCCTGCAAGTGCTAAAAGATCCCTTCATGTCACCATCAAAACTGATTGTCCCTTCTAATCCAACGTTTGGATAGATAGAGTCAACGAAGACGACTCCGTTGAGGGTCATCTCAGTAAACGACGCCGTGCCGGCGAAGGGCAGCCCGTCGCCGTATGCGGAGCAAAACACCGTACCACCTGCGGTAGGAACGAAGTGTCCGGAAAGCACGCCGGCCACCACAGCGCTTCCCGCGCGAGTGCCACCATCAAAATATAATTCGCCGGCCATCTCTTGCAAGACGTCGTTCTCGTCCTTCAGAATGACCGATCCGTTTTCAAGGAGCGGCGACTCGTGTGCGAATACGATCGCTGTGTTGTCGGGTATACCATTCTGGAGCGTGAGTGTTCCGTTGAAGCCGTAGTAATAGAATTTGCAAAATGTTCGGCTAATGCCACTGATTAGCTGCTCGATCGTAAAATTCGATCCTTCTTTAACATCGTAAAAGACATCGATCCAAGATTCGCTTCCGAATGACTCAATGACTACCGAGCCGCCGTTTCTGAGCGTTGACGTCTTGCCTAAGGGGCAGTTACCGAAATTCGCTCCGAGCGTCAGTAGTGTACCAGATCCACCGGCTAAGGTTCGGATAATCAAATCACCGGCGACATCGCCAATTATGCGTACGTTGGCAAAGTACGGCACCTCCTCAATTTCCAGATAATCTATTTGCCCGACGGCAATCCCGCCGCGAAACTGCCCATTGATGACGAGAGTCAGAGTCCCCGCGTATCCATCTACCGCGGGGTCCGATCCATCCTTCTCGATCACAAGGTCATCCAGAAAATCCCCGTCAATGGTGAGAACCACCGCACCGCCGTTATCGGACGTATCGACGCGGGCTCTCAATTCGCCGGAGAAATCACCCGTGATGTGTCCGCCGAGGAGGGAGGAGTGGCCGGTCCAGAGGGGGTCGGGGTCGTTGAGGAGGATGGCCCCAACGTTGACCGCACCAGGGCCCGGCGGGACCGCCCCGTCGGTGATGGTGAGATCGAACGCGTCCGACAATACCGTGGCGTCGATCTTGATATCGCCGATATTGGCCGGATTTCCGGCGTTGTCCTTCGATCGGACGTTCCACGCGGCACCCGTAAACAGGGTGACATCCGGATTGGCGAGGTCGGTAAAGATTACGTCGAAGTTGAAACCTAGCGTAGGTTGTCCCGTCTGGTTCCAGTCCACACAAATATCCGGTCTGTTGGCCCCGGATTCGGGGTTATCCACGCAACGTTCGACCGCGAGGGCGGAGCCGTGGGCGAAGATGCATCCTGCAACTGCGATCATCGCACATAAGCTTCGATTCGTCATGATTTTTCCTTTCATCATCTTGTCCTTTTTTTCAGCATGGTTACTTGCTACAATGATTCAGAATCAACTTAAGAGGGAATTCCGATGCGTGTTGTTTATGCAACGCTCGTGCTCGTTTTCACGGCGGTCCCCGCGCTCGGGCAAGTGGTGTCATACGAAGCGACCTCCTTCCCGGATGATACCGTGCCGCCTTGGGAGCGCGAAACATTCTGCACACCTGAGCGATCGCTCGTAGATGGCGTGCTGGTCATCAATGTCGAGATTGGGGAATGTGGCCCGCCACCTGGCGGTGACAGTGACGCCTATCGGCGAGACCTCGACGATTTCGAAGGGGTACAGAGTTTCTTTGTTGAGTTTCGGTTGAAGACAGACGGCAACCGCTCCGAGATTGTTGGACAGGCACCAGCCGCCGTTGCGGCTGGCAGCCTCGGCGCGGTTAGATACAATTGGACGATTGCCCACGATCAGGTCAAGCTTGTGCGTGACGTACTCTTGCCGATTTTGTTTTTTGATATAGACCCGGACGTGTTCCATACGTTTCGTCTTGAGTTGCGCGACACGTCGAGCTACACGTGGTTCATCGATGGCGCAGTAGTTGATTCGGGGACGCCGGAGGGCGCATATCCATCCTTCTTCCCAACTTTGGGTTGGCTCGCTAGTGCGTTTGAAATGGATTCCCAAACCCAACTCGACTACCTGCGCTACGGCGTCATCCCCGTCGACGGCAGCGGGGATTTCGACAGCGACGGTGCGGTCGACGCCAACGATCAGTTCTACTTCGAGGAATGCCTGGATAATTCCGGCGAGAACGTCGACGCTGGACCGGGATGCCGCTGGGCCGACTTCGACGGCGATAGCGACGTCGACTGCGACGATTGGGATGCCTTCGAGACGGCCTGGACCGGCGCGGGCGATCCGACGGTCGCCGCCGCCTGCGCCGTGCCACCCATCCCCGCAGTATCCACCTGGGGTATGATGGTCATGACGCTTTGCGTGATGATTCTGGGTACGCTTCTTATTCGTTCCCGTCGCTTCCTTCTCCATCGCGTGTAAGACTTTTCACTACTGAAGGCGAGTGCATAGGGAGCCTGAAGGCACAAAGACACAAAGAAGAAGACTGCCCTTCGTGTCTTGGTGCCTTTGTGGTGACATTTTTGCGGTGATGGAGGAGTAGCCGGTCCAGGGGTCATTATTGGGGCCTACCACGTCGTCGGACAGGATGATGGAGCCGACGTTGGCGGCCCCCGGACCGCCGACGCCGAATCCGCCGCTGTTATCGGTAATCGCCAGGTCGAAACTGTCGGTCACCACCGTGGCGTCGATCTTGATATCGCCGATATTGGCCGGATTTCCGCTGTCGTCCTTCGATCGCACGTTCCACGCGGCTCCTCTCCTGAGCGTGACGTCCGGATTGTCGCTGAAGTTTAAGGCGAAGTCGAATAGCGGGTCGGGTTGTCCTGTCAAATCCCAGTCCACGCAAATATCCGGTCCGGACCCGGGGTTGACCACGCAACGCTCGTCGGCTCGGGCGAAAGTGCCAGCGAAAACACATCCTATAGATACGATGATCGTACATAGGCTTCGATTAGCCATGGTTTTTCCTTTCATCATCTTGTCCTTTTTTCTATCATGGTTACTTGCTACAATGAGTCGGAATCAACGTACGGGGATTTCTCATGCGCATCGTGTACACAGTGCTTTGTTTAGGTCTGTTGGCGGGCCTCGCGCCCGGGCAAGTGGTCTCATACGAAGCGACTTCCTTCCCGGATGACGCCACGCCTGCGTGGGAACGCGAAACATTTTGCACGCCAGAACGATCCTTGGTCGGCGGTGTTTTGGTCATGGACGTTGAAATCGGCGAGTGCGGTCCGCCACCGGGTGGTGACAGCGACATCTATCGGCGTGACCTGGACGATTTCGAGGGTGACCCGACTTTTTTTGTTGAGTTTCGCTCGATGACCGACGGCGATCGGTCGGAGATTATTGGGCAATCGCCGCTTGCTCTTACGGCTGGCAGCTTCGGTGAATTGACGTACGGATGGACGATCGCGCGTGACCAGGTCAAGCTTTTTCGCGACGCGCTGCTCCCTATTCTTTTCTTCGATATCGCCCCGGACGTGTTTCACACGTACAGGCTGGAGCTGCGCGACACGACAAGCTACGCTTGGTTCATTGACGGCGTGGTGGTCGATTCCGGCATCCCTGAGGGAGCCTATCCGTCCGTTTTTCCGGTTCTCGGTTGGCGCGCTAAGGTTTCCGAGATGGACTCCACAAGCGAAATCGACTACGTCCGCTACGGCGTGATCCCCATCGACGGCAGCGGGGATTTCGACAGCGACGGACAGGTCGACGAAAACGATCAGTATTTCTTCGAGGAATGCGTTGACAACTCCGGCGAGAACGTCGACGCCGGGCCGGGATGCCGCTGGGCCGACTTCGACGCCGATACCGACGTCGACTGCGACGATTGGGACGCCTTCGACGCCGCCTGGACGGGCGCGGGCAATCCCACAGTCCCCGCCGCGTGCTTCGTCCCACCCATCCCCGCCGTGTCGACCTGGGGCATGATGGTCACGCTCCTGACACTTCTTTCGTGCGGGACCATCATAATCCGCCGTATAGAATGGCGGGCCTGTCCGCGTCGCTAGACCGGTGGACCGCTTTCGATCCCTCCGCTTGTGAAATCGAACCAAACCAAGCCCCTCTCTTACGATGCTTCTGCGTTGACGCGATGGTGGTCAGCCTGCCATCACCCCGCGCACGTGACCGAGAAAACGGTTAGCCATCCACACGTCCCGCGATTAGCGACGAGTCTCTTCCGGTGCGATCAAACTCGCCTACCGCCAACTTACAGGATTCGGTGTGGATAGACCCCAGCGACGGTCACCGTGCAAAACAGATTACTGTTGTGAGCGCACGATTACCACAGAAATCTCTTGCGCTCCGGCAGCCGGGTAGACATATGGCGCCGCGACAGTGGGTGTGCATACACCTAACTGTACACGATATATAGTCTATATAGCCTACATGGTTAAGACGAGCCGCAGAACTCGGAAGACTCTTGAAACAAAGCGATTTGTGGTGGATAATAGTCGGAGGGTCGTTCCTACGTCGGCGGTAGAATGGTGGCCGGCCATTGAGAGTGCGTGCTGTGTAGGCTATGTAGCGTACATGGTTTGGTCGCGACGCGGCAAAGAATTTCCTGAAAACGGACATGTTCATACAACCTGCCAGAGCGAGCGTTAGGGTCGATTGGTCGTCCGGCTCACAGATCGAATTGCCGGTAGAATCCATGCCGTTTGCAAAACCACAAAGGTAGGTCCATTTCGGGAGTTCTTATCATAAGCACGCGACATTCTGCTTGATGATTTTGGTGTTGTTCGGACCGGTGGCTAGCCCGTGGTGGCAACTGTGGCAACCACGGGACAGGGCGACCCCACCGACAGACAACAGGATCCTCAAAACTCCGTTCCGCATTCCGGGCAGCGGCGCTCGGGAAGGTCGCGCAGCAGGTATCCGCATTTCAGGCACTGTGATTCCACGTCATCGCGCGGATCATCGGGGGTACAATTCCAACATTGCGTGAACTGCCCGTCGATGGTTTCGCCGCACGACGGACAGCGCCACGGCTCCAACTTCCGCTCGTCCCGCGTCTCGCCGGACTCGAACCGCGCCACCACCGCCTTGGCACCAGGCTGGTCTTCGTCGCGAACCCAGACTTCGGGATGGGCCTTGAAAAACGGAACGTCACCCAAGACAGCGGAAGTGTGTTCATTGAGAATTCGACTTTCGATCCCCTCTTCGCGCAGTAATTGAGTCACGATTTCGATCTGCGAGCGATCCGGGGAGGCATAAACCTTCTTCATCGTAAACTCCAGAAGAATCCCGACTCGGGCTAAGCCGTTACCATAGACTCGGTTGCCGACGCGTTCAATCATGATACATTCAAACCGTGCGCTCCCAGCCCCGTCAGGGGCGAACGGTTTGTAGCCCATGGCGGCCAGCCGGCGGCCAGCCATGGGTCAGAATGCGTGGTTTACGTCCGTAGCCCCGGCAGGGGCGATACCAATACTGTCCGGGATTCTCTTGCGTTCTTTTGACCCGCGACAGCGCATGCCGGATTACGATATCTTCTCCACTGACACTTGACTTGCGCGTTCCTAT
>JADFIX010000933.1 GCA_022566435.1 Planctomycetota bacterium | reverse complement strand
GACCCGCGCTGAAAAGCGGCGTAGTCATAAAGGTCCACGTCGTTGTCGCTATCCGCATCGGGACACACGCAGCGGCTCGCTTTGCCGGCACTTGGTCCCGTGAGACAATTGACGAAATGAGAAACGATTGTCGCACCCAGCGTCGTTGCGCAGGGGCAGGAGACCTCGAGCCTCCCAGCCTCGCCGTTGCCTGTCGCACAGATCGTGCCCGCGCCGTGAAACAGCGTTTCAGGGATCATCGCGCAGGCGGCGTCCGTGAGCATCTGGCAATTGGCGTCAGGTAAACATCACGCGCCCTGGTCTATCTGGAAGTCGGCGAACTCGATAATGTTGACCGCCTCGCCGTCGTCGAAAATAAAGCGTGTGATCCGCCCCGGCGGAGGCGGGCGATCGAGGACGATTTCCACGGTGCCCGGCTCGTCCAATTCGCGGCGTCGGACGGCGATAACCGCGGGAGGGAATCCACCGGGGGTCGTCACGGTGATCTCATCGATATAGACGTAATTGGCGGCGTCGAACGTGACGGTGAAGGCGTCCAGACTGGTAAGCACGCCGGCGGAAACGAATCCGCTTGGCGGATCGGTGGCCACGATGCGCTCGCCGGAATCGATGGTTCCGTAACGTACGAAGTCCCATTCGTTTTTCTGATTGGGAAAGAAGTCGCTTCCGCATCCACCCTGTCCCCATATCTGGACGAAGTCACCGCCATTGTCTACGTCGTTGTCGAGTCTGGTCAAGAACCTGTTTCCGTCAACTGACCAGGAATAATTGATTCCATCTGCGCTTTCGAAGCGAAAGGTGTGGAACTCGTTCATGTCAAGTCCGAGCACAAAGGTGCCTCCGTCGAAAGTGATGATCGAATCGCCGGTCACCATTACCGCCTCCGAAACATTCTTGTACGAGAGGCTTAGAGTGGCGTCGCACCCCGTGAAGATCGGACCGAGCGGGAAGTTGGACCGGAAGCGCCACTCGAGCCACAACGAGGGAGGGGGGAGCACTGGAGGAAACGCGATCCACAGGTGGTAGTTCGCAGAGTCGGCCGCCTCGGACCAGAGGCGGACGAAGTGCCCGTCCTCCAGAAACTCGCTGCACGGCGGGTCGCAGGCGTTGAATTCTTGCCAACCAGCCGATGGGTCCAGCGGATGCACGTCGCCCTCATAGCGGTAAAGCGTGTCGTCGCCACGCACTGACACGCCCATCACGAAAACCAAAATGAATGCTGGAAGCGACCTCACGGCTTACCCCCGGTATGGTCCGGAAAGTCACCCACTCATTATACCAAACTCAACAGGAAGGAGCAAGGTTCGAGAGAGGCGACGATAGTCGAACCAGACTCAACCCCCTTGCGTCTACCTTGGAAATGGCGGAACCCGAAAGGGGGGCGCGGCGAGGCCGGTTCGATAGCCGTATCGCTGGCTCGGCAACCAGCACGGCCGGCGAACCAAACCCATCCGGCTCCGGACATCATCTAAGCCTGCATGTGGCTGTTTGCGATGTGGTGTACGATCTGGCGAATCGTCCAGTTTCGATAGCGAAGTTCGATTTGCGCATCAGTCAGGCCGGTAAGCACGCGACACAGAGAATCTGGCGCCGATTCAATTGTCTCGATCAGACTCTGTTTGTGCGCGTCATCGTAGAGCTTTCGGACGTACGGCCGGCACACGAACGTGTAGCAGGCCGTTATCTTCGGCGGCGTGAAACAGGGCCCGCAGGTCCGCGCTTTGCGAGCCGGCGTGGATGTCCTGATCGCCACGCCCGGGCGTTTGCTCGACCTCATGGGGCAAGGCCTGGTCAGTATCAAGAGTACCGAGATCCTGGTTCTGGACGAAGCCGACCGGATGCTCGACATGGGCTTTCTGCCCGACTTGCGCCGGATTCTCACCGACGTACCTCGAAAGCGGCAAACGCTACTCTTCTCTGCGACCATGCCGCCCCCGATCCGCAAGCTTGCCGGCGACATCCTCCACGACCGAGTGTCGGTACAGGTATCGCGCGTATCGTCGGCCGCTCCTTCGGTGAGTCATGCGGTTTATCACGTGGAGAAAACCGATAAGCCGCCGCTGTTGGCCCACCTGTTGACGCAAACGCCG
>JADFIX010000055.1 GCA_022566435.1 Planctomycetota bacterium | reverse complement strand
AGATCGACGATCACTCCGAGGGGGACGAACGTCTGGAATGTATGGTTGCCTACGGGACCTTCCCGCTCCGGATCGTCACAGTCGATGACGGCGAAGGGGCTGCTGATGCCGTCCGTGGAGAGGCTCGTCGGGACCGAGATGTAGGGGAGATTCAGTTTCTTCGCCGCCATCTTCGTGACGTCGAGCACCTTTCCGCCACCGACGGCGTAGGGCACGTTTTCGGTCCCTACAGCCTCGAAGCCGAGGACAATATCCTCCGGCTCGACGCTTTGCTGGCCGATTTCTTCGCGTTCTTGGACGAGCAAGTGGGTCTAGACAAAACGATCCTCGTTCTGAGCTCCGACCACGGCGTCGACGGCAACCCCCCGGGCCAGCGGATGGGCCAATTGAATCCCGTCACCGCCGTTGAGACCGCCAGGGCTGCGTTAAAGGCGCGTTATGGGGACGACGATTGTTTGCATTGTGATGCGGTGATTTATTGGGCCGCAAGGATGGCCGCTCCAAGTATCGGGACGGGTTTCAGGGGTGGAGTCGCCGAGCAAGTTGTTGGAAGCGGACCTGGCCGCATGGAGTTTAGAATTGGTTCGCAACGCATGTGTTTTATTTTCGGCGAACAAGAGGAGCCCGTTGTCGGAAGACGAACCGGCGAATCGGTCCCGTAGAACTCGCGAAATGACGTTGATGAATTCAAATCCATGTCCGCGAGAATTCGACGGCACGATTGGAGGCACGAGCGAGTTATGACTCGGATTAACACGAACGTTCAATCTTTGATTGCCAGGCGCGCACTAAACATAAACAACAGCGCGCTGAACACATCCTTGCAGAGGCTCAGCACGGGTTTGCGCATCAACTCGGGCAAGGACGATCCCGCGGGATTGATCGCGTCCGAAACGCTGCGCTCCTCGATCCGAGCCATCACCCAAGCCATCGATAACGCCAACCGGGCTGACACGATCATCTCGGTGGCCGAAGGTGGTCTGCAAGAAATCAGTTCGCTCTTGCTCGATCTGGAGTCGCTCATCGACCAGTCGGCGAACGAGGCGGGTCTGACCTCTCAGGAGGTCCAGGCGAATCAGTTGCAGATCGACTCGATTCTCCAATCGATCGACCGGCTCGCCGAAGCGACGGCGTTCGGTGACAAGAAACTCCTCAACGGAAATTTCAGCTTCACCACGTCGGGACTCAACATTGACGAGCCCAACGGTAACCCCATTACTCACATAGACAGGCTGCAGGTCAACGCGGCCAAGATTGCGGCCGGCGCTTTTCGCCAGGTGAATATCACCCGCGCGACGTCGTCACAGGTCGCCCAACTTAGTGCCGTGCTCGGTGGGACGACCGCGACATCGACCGCCATAAGAAATGGCACGCTGGGAGATACCACGACCCTCCAGATTCGAGGGAACGATGGCGCAGAACTTCTCAGCTTCGCCTCCGGTACTTCGGCTGACTCTATCGTCACGGCGATCAACGACCGTTCGGCATTGACCGGTGTCGCGGCGTCGGCGTTCCAAGGGGCCGGCGGATCTGATCCGAAGTCCATCACCTTCTATAGCACCAACTACGGCCAAAACGCGTTCGTGTCGATCGAGGTACTGGAAAACAACGGCATCGCCGCGGGCAATGCGCTCGGCGTGGGTACCGGAACGGCCTCGAGCCGCGACGAAGGCGTGAACGGTTCCTTTACGATCAACGGAACCCAGGCCATCGTCGACGGTCTGGATATCAAAGCTCGGGCCGGCGACCTCGCGCTGGACATCACGCTCACCACCGCATTCGGCGGCGGTACGAGTGTAGACGGTCTGGGCGCTGCCACCTCCACGACGACTTTTGAAATCACCGGCGGCGGTGCGGTCTTTTCGATCTCACCGACGGTGGGACTGTCCGGTCTGGAATCGATCGGGATCAACGAAGTATCCAGCGCGAAACTTGGAACTTCGACGAGCCAGATACTCGGTACGCTGCGGTCCGGCTTGGCCAACGATCTGGCGAGCAAGAACTTCACGGTCGCGCAAAGGATCGTTCGTGATTCCATCAATACCATCGCCAGCCTTCGCGGGCGATTGGGCGGTTTCCAGAAAGACACATTGGTCAGCACGATCAACTCGCTTCGAATCGCTAGGGAGAACATTACGGCGGCCGAAAGCGCTATTCGAGACGCCGACTTCGCCGTCGAAACATCGAATTTGACGCGAGCACAGATTCTCGTGAATTCGTCGACCTCCATTCTACAAATTGCCAACGCCCAACCGCAAAACGCGCTGGCGCTTCTCGGTTAGAACGCACCGGACTTCGATTTATCCCGGAATCAATGCGTCGGCGACTATGCGTTCCAAGACGTAGTTCGCCGGCCATTGTTTTGGAATCATCGTTCGGTTGCCCTTGTTCATTCGGCGGCACAGAAAGTAGCAACGTCTGCTAAAGAAGTCGCGCAAGCCCGCCGAAAACTCGTTTGACACGGCTCTTTCTCGAACGGAGCGGACGAAAACGGCTCCCAAGGTACGCCGGAACGAGTCGCATGAATCACACAAGGTGGTGTGATCAGAGCAATCCTCTTTGGAACGCTCCCAAACGTCAGGGACGACGTCATGACACGTATCAACACAAACGTACCGGCCATCCGGGCGATCAATCGCCTTGATGTCAACCAACGGGACCTGAATCTACGTCTCAAGAGACTGGCCACCGGCTTGCGAATTAACGCGGGGAGGGACGACCCCGCAGGTCTGATCATTTCCGAGCTTCTTCGTTCAGACGCCCGGACCCTCCAACAGGCGATCGACAACTCGACGCGGGCCAACTTCGTCATCGCCACGGCGGAGGGGGCGATGAATGAGCTGTCCGCCCAGTTATTGGAACTTCAGAGTCTTATCGTCGAAACATCCAACAAGGCCGGTATCACCCAAGGCGAACTCGAGGCCAACCAATTGGCCGTCGATTCCATCTTGGACAGCATCGACCGGATCGCGAGTACGACGGCGTTTGCCGGCAAAAAGCTGATCGATGGCAGTTTGTCCTACACGCTTTCAGGCGTCGTGCCATCCGCTTTGGGATCGGTATCGGTCTTTGCCGCTCACGTGCCGTTGGGGGGCACGCGCGAGGTCGACGTTCGAGTCACGCAATCCGCCCAGACCGCGCAAATCACCATGGTGGGCCAGAACTCGGGCGGTGTGTCCTTGGTATCAGCCACCACGATCGAACTAAAGGGTACGCTCGGACGACAGGTGCTCAGCTTCGCCGACGGGACGACCTTGGCCGAAGTGCGCACGGCCATTAACGGCACGACGGATCTTACCGGTGTTTCCGCCGTGGTGTCCTCCGTCGGCGGCGCGGCGAGCGCGTTACTCCTCAATAGCCAGTCGCTTGGTGCCAAGGCGTTTGTCTCCGTAGAGCCCATCTCCGGCAATTTCGTTGAAAGCGGCAACACCGGTACGACGATTCGCCGCGTAGGCGTAGAGGCCGGCGTGCTGGTCAACGGCCAGATTGCGGCAGTCAAGGGCCTTCGCGCCGACGTACGCAGTTCACTGTTCGACGCACGCGTTTTCCTGACGCAGGGATTCGCTCAGACAATCGGGAGCACGACCTTTCATGTCACCGGTGGTGGTGCGTTATTTCAACTGACGCCCGAGGTTTCCCCATCGGGGCAGGTGTTTGTCGGCTTCGCGCCCTTCACGTCGACCAAACTCGGAAACTCGCAGGTCGGTTTGCTACACACGCTGAGAAGCGGGTCCACGAACGATCTGGTTTCGGAGAATTTCCCCACCGCCCAGGATATCGTGTCCGAGGCGATCAATCAGGTCGCTTCCCTGCGCGGGCGTCTGGGAAGCGTCCAGCGAAGCCATATCGACGCCAATATCGAAAGCCAAAAAGTGGCTCTGGAAAACGTGACCGCGTCAGAGTCGATCATCCGCGACGCGGAAGTGGCGGTCGAGGTCTCCGCATTGACCCGAGCCCAAATTCTTGTGCAGAGCACGCAGTCGGTTCTCGAAATCGCCAATGCCGCCCCTCAATCCGTCCTCTCACTACTGAGATAGCCCGGGGGACGCCGCAACGCACGGTGCCGGCGAAACCGAACCCAGGGGCCGAAAGGGAATCCAACGCCCACGACCTGATCCCTGGTTCCGATGCTCTAGTGCTTTGTTAACCCTGATATGATGGATGTTGTCCGATGAGAGTGCCATGCCTCAGCCTGATGAAAACGTGCACCGGCATGCTGACGCCGCCGCGACAACATGGCGGCGTTCGCTTGAACCTGCCTCGTGCGGCTTTACGGGACATTGAGCACTAGAGTCCCGCTTGACCGAGTGCCGATACACTCCATGGTGTTGCGTTGCGCGCCGACTCGTGTGATCTGAATGCAAAGTTTTGTGAGAGTACGACACTCATGAGTGGAATATCCACCGGCATCGGGCTAGTCTCGGGAATTGACCGAACGAGTCTGATCGATCAGTTGATGGCGATCGAGCAACGACCGGTTCAAAACCTCCTAGCTCGTGTTCAAACGGTGGACGTTCAGCGCGCCGCCTTTCTCGGGCTCTCGGCGCAGATTCTTGCCCTGCAAAGCGCCGCCAACCGCTTCGCGAAGATTTCTCTCTTTCGACAGTTCAATTCAGCGTCCACAAACGAGAACATCTTGACGGCGGAGGCCGGCGAGTTTGCCCAGTCGGGAGTCTATTCGTTTCGCGTTCATGGTCTCGCGACCAACCACTCCGTGCTCAGTCGCGGTTTTCACGACGCGGATACGACACCCATCGGCGTGGGGACTCTGACGATCTCACAAGGGCAAAGTCGAGTCAACCGTGGTACGGAACTCAACGCACTGAACGGCGGGCTTGGTGTGGGGCGAGGGGTCATTACCATTACCGACCGCGCCGGCGAGACCGCGGACATCGATCTGACGCGGGCCGTGACAGTGCAAGACATTCTGGTCGCCATCAACGGCGAAGAATCGCTCAACGTTCGGGCGAGGGTCTCGGGCGTACCGTTCGGCGCGGTGACGGGCGATCGAATCGTCATTGAAGATCTTACGACCGAACTCCTCGCGACCGGGAATCTCGTCATCGCCGACAAAGGACTTACCACCACAGCGGCCGACCTCGGGATCGTCGCCGACACGAGCGAGCAACGGGTGGACGGAACGGATCTGATCAAACTGTCTATGTCAACCTTCCTGTCGCAGCTCAATGACGGCAACGGAATCGGGACCGCGAGATTCGGCAGAGACGATCTGATTATCGTCAAGGGCGGTACGACCAATGAATCGTTCACCGTTTCGCTAAGCAATCTTCTCAAGTTTGACACCGACCTTCGGGCGCTCAACAACGGTGCGGGCGTGCGCCTCGACGGTTCATCGGTGATGCGTTTGACCGATCGAAGCGGCGCCACCGTCGACGTCGATCTGTCGGACCTCGATCTGGCGAACGGTGTGCGCATCCAAGACGTCATCGACCGAATCGAACAGGAAACAGAAAACGCCGGAGTGAAAATCAGCGTCGGGCTGGTGGATTCCAGTTTGCAGATTCTCGACGAAACGGGCGTGGAAGGGGAACACGCCGGCAATCTGATTGTGGAAGATGTCTCAGGGTTCTTGGCGGCCGACCTCGGTATTCTGGGCGATGTGGCCGACAAGGACATTCAGGGTCGCGACATTTACCGCGTATCCACGATCGGTGACGTCATCAACGCCATCAACTATGTGCCGGGCAACAACGACGCGATTCTTCATGCGAGCCTCTCCGCGGACGGCAAGGGCATCCGACTTCAAGCCCTGGAGTTCGGGAGTACGGTCACGGTCGGTGCCGCGGAAAACTCGTCGGCTGCCGAGGACCTCGGACTGCTTGGTGCCACGACCACGCCGGACTCGAGCTTTGAATCGCGGCGGCTGGTCGGCGGACTGAATACGGTTCTCTTGCGGTCTCTGCGCGGCGGGTCAGGGATTTCGACCGGCGTCATCCAGCTCACGGATCGGGGGAACCGGACGACCACGATCGACTTTCGAGACCCAGCGCGGATGCCGGTGACCCTGCAGGACGTGATCGACTTGATCAACCTGGATGAGAACACGTCCCTCGTCGCCTCAGTCAATGCCGCGGGCACCGGAATCGAAATCCGAGACGAATCGACGGATGCCGGACCGGGCGGCTTTGTGGCGATCACCGACCTCGAAGGCGGCGCGATGGCCGCGGAATTGGGTATTGCGCGGGCGTTCGGCGAGTTTGACGGCGGGGTGGTGGACGGCGGTCATCTTCATCGGCGGTACGTGTCGACGCAAACGCTACTGTCGGACCTCAACGCGGGGCGCGGGGTCACGCGCGGAGATTTTCGGATTACCGATTCCAACGGCAGCGTCTATGTCATCCAATTCTCCGACAACGATTCGATTCGCACGGTCGGGGCGCTCATCGAGGAGATCAACCGCGTCGCCCCGGCGAGCCTCGAGGCGCGACTCAACGACACCGGCGACGGCATCATGATCATCGATCAGACCGACGGATCCGGCACTCTCACCATTGAAGACATCGATGGCGGACACGCCGCGGCCAGCCTGCACCTTGCCGGTTCGGCGCGCGCCGGTGCGTCGTTTATCGACGGCAGCGGTCAGATTCGTATCGACATCGGTCCTACGGACACACTCAATGACGTATCCCGAATGATCAATGAAGCGAGCGGTCTCGCCGCCGCCGCCGTTCTCGACGACGGCGGTACGGCCAACCCCTTCAGCCTCACCGTGACTTCGACGGAATCGGGACGGCGCGGGGAATTGCTTTTCGATACCGGTGGTCTCGAACTCGGTCTTCGCACCATGACAAGAGGACAGGATGCGGTCATTACCACCGGGGATTCCGCGACCGGACAGTCGGCCCTCATCACCAGTGCCACGAACACATTGGACAATGTGATCGATGGTGTCACGCTCGACTTGCTTGCGGCGGGTGACGAGGAAGTGACCATCACCGTCAGTCAGGATATTGATAGAGTCGTGGGTGGCATTCAGCACTTCGTCGATGCCTACAATGAGTTGCAGGCTTCCATCGCGGAGACCGTGAGTTTTGATTCCGATTCGCTGCGACGGGGACCGCTACTCGGCGACGGCGCCATTACGCAGGTTCGCGGTCGACTGCACCGTGTGGTCACGCAGTCGTTCGAAGGCGCCGATCCTTCCCTTTCCCGCGTACTCCACGTCGGTATTCGTGCCGTCGCAGACCATCGAATCGAGTTTGACGAAGCCAAATTCCGCAAGGTTTACGAAGAGTCTCCAGAATTGGTCGAACAGCTTTTCACTGCCGAGGACACCGGTTTCGGCGCGATTCTCGATGAGACGCTGGAGGGTCTGGCGGGCCGATTCGACAGTGTCCTTTCGCGAAAAAACGATCTCCTGACGAATCAGCAAGAGCTGCTGAACGGTCGGATCGATCGCCTGAACGTGTTGCTAGAGGCGAAGCGGTTGCGTCTGGAGGCCCAATTCATCGGGCTGGAGTCGTCCCTTGCCGTCATCCAGGGGCAGCAGGCGTCGTTGAATATTCTTGCCCAATTGGCGAGTAGTATTCGGTTCTGACGTGGAAAGCGGGCTTCTTTCCCTATTCCGAGCGTTGCCGGTGTCCTCGGGACGAGATTTCGGTAAATCACCCCCTCCAAACGACCGATAGTACGGGCATTATGAGCGATGCAGCGGACAATCCGTACTTGCGGGACGCGGTGATGACGGCATCACCCGAGCAACTCCAACTCATGCTCTACGATGGTGCCATCCGTTTTGCACTGCAGGGTCGCGATGCCATTCTGGAGAAGGACTTCTCCGTCTCGTTTGATCGCCTGTCACGAGCCCAGAACATCCTGGTCGAAATGCAAACGGCGCTCGACTACGATGTCAATCGCGAGCTGTGCGAACGCATGGCTTCGATCTACAACTTTCTCTACCGCAAACTCATCGACGCCAGTGTCAATCGAAGTGTACAGGATATTGACGACGCCGTCAGAGTCCTCCGCATGGAGCGGGAGACTTGGCAGATCCTCGTCGACAAGGTGAATACCGTGCGGCAACAGCACTTCGAGGTGAGCCCGGGCGCGGAAGACGACCAGGCCATCGGGACGGTCAACGTCGAGGGCTGAATCCGTTTCGGGTGCGTCGCGACAAATGTGTCGGTTTCCCACCAGCGCTCGTCTTGCGGCCACCACAAGCCCGCCATATGCTTGTCGCGAGCGGCATGTTATAGTCGTTCTCGAAAGGTCGTTTTCGGGTCGCGCTTCTGCCATCGCTTTATCAATCAAGGAGTGAAACGAATCGCCGTGTCTCCTACACAAATAACTCCGATTCTCGTGGGTACGGCGACCGCCATGTTCGCTTGTCTGACGGCCACCGCACAACAGCCGCCCAATGCGCCGCAAAAGGATACCGCGGCGCCTGTCGAGGCGACCACGGAAGATCAGCCAAGTGCCGAAGAGGCCTTGCGACTGTCGATTGATGCCGCCGAGAGGCTCGAAGATGCGGGCGGCGACGAGACCCTTGACTTGCTGGAAAAGATCAATGCCTTCACGGCTATCGTCCATGCCGACAATCCCATCAATCCCTGGCTCGATTACGTGACCGGCTACGCCTTCGCGGCTTCGGGACGAAAGGGCGACGCCATCGAGCGCATCCAAACGTTTGTTCATACGCGAGAAGGGCGAAACTATTGGCAGGCTCATCGTTTGCTCGGCGACTTGTTAATCAATTCCTATCCACGACTCGCCAAGTCGAGCTTCGTCAAGGCGAGAAGGTTGAAACAAGACGACCCCACGATTCTGTACGGCCTGTCGCGTTGCGCGGCGAGCGCCGGTGAATTCGCCACGGCGGTCGAGCTGGCGGAACAGGTGGTCAGCGCCGACGGGGGAAAGTCGCTTTCGTATGTGCATTTCCTCACCGAGCTGTTCATTCAGGAGAACCGATGGGACGAGGCATGGCGAAGCGCGCGTCAAGCCGTTTCGATCGCGGAGCGCGACATCTCGCTAGCCGCGACCGGCGGCTCGGCCGAACGTGAGACAGGGGGGAATCTACGCGCTAAGCTTCTACTGCTTGTCGCCGAAATCGAGGTTTCTCTGGAAGTGTTGCGTGGTGTGATTCGAGAAGATCCGGCCGGCGAGGACGCCTACTTGCAGATGGCCGGCCTCACGCGAAAAAGGGCGGTGAGCGGGATTCGCATATCGAAAATCGACGAGCTGAAGATTCTCGAAGAGGGCGTCAAGGAAACCGGCGATCGCGCTTCGCGACATTTGCTGCAAGCCCATGCCGTCGCCCTGGCGGAAGTGGGGCGCGAGGATGACGCGATTGTGGCATTCCAAAAGCTGCTCGAGAAAGACCCCGCGAATTCGACGGCCACCGAGTGGCTGATTCGCCTTCGACAGGAAAAAGAGTGAAGGGGGGAAGCGACGAAGCGACGGAGGGGAAGACCCTTGTCGATACTTACGTCCGTTGCCCTCAGTACCGCGAGCGTAAGCGACCGGAGCACATAGCGGGAAATATCCGAAGGGTCGTCAAAGCGTCCACGCCGTTATCACAATGTGTCCGAGAATCAGAATCCATACGATGATCGTGAGAACTGCACCAATTCGCTTCATCGGTCGCGTTGAACTCGCCTCGAGCACCGCGGCTGCCGTCGTCACTAAAGCGAGTTGAATCGGGATGACAAGGAACGGAAGCGTCATCCAGTTGAATTCGGCACGGTCAGTCGTATCGTGGATCGCGTCAAAGAAACAGGAAGACGAGCCAGTTTTTTCTTCAGGGCTACGGGACGCCGCCACTTTTGCAAGGCTACAATTGCGTGTAGGCTACGGTCGTAGCCGTGTGCCCGAGGGGGGCATCGGGGGATTCGTGAAGCGTGTTCCGCCCGATCGATCGGGCTCGACCCCGCGCGGCGTGTTGGAAAAACGCTTTTTCTTCGAGATGAGAGACCGGGAAATGACCGAGCAAAATGAAATTCGCGAATCCGTTTCCAAGGCCTATGCGAAGGCCGTGTGTGCCCCATCCACCGATGCGAGTCCCTGCTGCGCACCGGTGCAAAAGGGCGTCGTGGTGAAGCTGGCGGGCTATACTCAGGAAGAGTTGACCGCCCTTCCCGCCGATGCGGTCGTGAATTCCTTCGGTTGCGGGAATCCGCTGGCCTTCAGCGAAGTGCGGGAAGGCCAAACCGTTCTCGACCTCGGCTCCGGGGCGGGTATCGACATTCTGCTCGCCGCGAAGAAGGTGGGTCCTACCGGTCGGGCCATCGGTGTCGATATGACCGACGAAATGATCGCCCGCGCGAAGGAAAACGTCGCCACTTCCGGTTTGACTAATGTGGATGTCCGCAAGGGTACTATCGAGGCCTTGCCGGTCGATTCTGAAAGCGTCGATTGGGTCATCTCCAACTGCGTCATCAACCTGTCACCGGAGAAATCCAAGGTGTTCGCCGAAATCGCTCGCGTACTGAAGCCGGGCGGGTGCATGCTGGTTTCGGACATCGTAGTCAAGGAACTCTCCGACGTCATTCGGAAAAATCA
>JADFIX010000054.1 GCA_022566435.1 Planctomycetota bacterium | reverse complement strand
AAACTCTGGAATGCATTGATATTTTAAGGCAATATAAAACCCCTTTCATAATTGCTTTAAACAAAATAGACCTAATATCAGGATGGCAAAGCAATAATACTTTCCTCAGCGGCAACAGCATGTTCGCGGCTTTACTGGCGACTGCAGGAAATCCTGGACGAAATACCGGAGCTTGCCCAAGCAGGTCCACCTCTTTGGTCCACGCATGTCCTTGGGAGTCCTTGTTCCATGACTTGTTCTTAACGAGTTTGACCAAGATTGCGACAAGTGCGGTTTCTTCAAGGCCGGCACACCATTCACTCCGCGGGATCAGGTTGGCCTCCGGTGAGAATACCCATTCGACTAGACCTTCCCGGCAATCGATATGCTTCGGTGCAAGAACTGGATCTCGGCACGCCTTGTGCAGTTTGGCAACAAACTCTCCATGCAGTCGAAACAGTTTTACTACTCGAAGCCCTTCGGGATGTTCGGTGGGGCTGGTCAGTCTCGCCAACAGCCGATTCATTGGCTTGCTAGGCACGTTGCATTCATCGTTATCGATGGGCTTGATCCAGTCCCACTCGATCTCGGGCCCCGACTTTTCTCGGAGTTCGGCAAGTAGTTCATCGCGATCCACCACTCTTCCTCGTTTATCGGAGCGTCATCGGCCTTTAGGGAATCCTGGGAAACAAGGAATTGACGCATCCAGTCCTTCTGAGCGTGGGAAGCGATTGATTCGACCCTAACGAAGCGCGGATCTCGTTCTTGCGCACTAACCTGATCTTTGTCGTTCGACATCAGCGAAACAAGCCGTCCTGTTGTGCGGTCAAGGAAGTGCGCATACCTGTCAGTGACGAAAACAAAGGCACGCCAAACATCGGGACGAACGTACGACGACATTGTTGACGCGGCATGGGCAGATGGTGTTCGGGGTGTGGCTTCGCTAGGGGACACTTCGAGATGCTGGACGTCTCGGTGTCGAACGAGGGCACCTTCTTCCTCTGCACGGTGGACGGCGTCGGCAAGTCTTGACAAACCAAGCTGCGCAAAACCAAAGCCGGGAAACCGCTGGCGAATGGCGTCGGCGAGCGCTGCTCCGGTCGTTCGGCGACCTGTTTTCTCTAAGTGGTTGCGCACGTACGAAGCCATGAATTGGAGTAGTTCGCGAATGTCTTTTGGGGATGCGGAATCGGCCATCTGAGGTACCTCCAATGGAACCAAAAGCCCTAAAGCCCGGTCTTTGCCGGGCTCTAGGCTTTTAAGTTCGATCAAATAAAGATGCCTCAGCTTTCACTCGGAACCGCACTTATGAGGCGGCATGGACTGGATAACTGAGGGACCAGGCCTATGCTCTATGCCTCGCAGAACCACGAGCGCGCCTGTACGCTAGGCGTTCACGAAGAACTCTTCGGTCAGGTATGCGAAGTATCGGGTCTTGCCCGTGCTTTGTCAAGGGCCTTTCTCAGATTGCTTGAGGTTGGGCTAATCAAAGCACGTGGCCATAGCAAAGGCCAAAATCAGCGTAGAATATCAGTGACGGATATTAAAATACAGCATGGCGTTATGTTATGATGGCCGAAGTGTAGTTTCTTAGGCTATTCGGGTGTGATGTTCTGAGGCACTTGTGCCGAAGGGCAATTCCTGATCGCTATAAGGGTGCGTCCACAATACGCAAGCCCGAATTGCGCTATGGGATCAGGAAGCGGTTGCGGCTAGTGTTTCGGCGGTTTCACCTTCGGGCATGGGCGTACTGTGGCGGCACTTGGGATACTTGCTGCAACCGAGGAACTGACCGTTACGGCCGGTGCGAATCACCATGGACTCGCCGCACTCGTCGCAAGGGACGTTGGTGGGGATCGGCTTGGGCTTAGCCGGCGTAGGTATTTCCACTTCGGCGCGTTTCTTGGCCTCACCGCGGAGGTTGGAAACGAATGAACACTTCGGGTAACGCGTACATCCGAAGTAGGGACCGAATCGACCGGTCTTGGAGGCGACGTCGCCACCGCAGTCGGGGCATACGAGCGGCTCCTCCGGCCAGACTTCGATCACCGGGCGTCCCGTGCGCGTCCAGGCGAATCCCGGCGGTGGGGGGCCCATGGCGGCGTAGTCTATTTTGCCGTTCTTGTCTTTTGGCACCGTTCTCTTTTTGCCGTTGCGCGTCGCACCTTCGGGTGGGGCATCGGGGATCTTGCCTTCTTCTTCGAGGCGGCGAAGCTCGTCGAGTTTCTCCATCGGCATGGCGTTACGACACCGGGGGAATCCGGAGCAACTCAAAAATGGGCCGCGTTTCCCGTTGCGTATGACCATCGGACGACCGCACTTATCGCAACGGGCACCGGCCTCCACCGGTTTCGGCTTTTCGACATAGACACCGGGCGGTAACGGCGACGTCGCTTTGCACTTGGGATACGCCGAGCATCCGAGAAACGCCCGTCCTCGTCCGAACTTGACGGTCATGGCCGACGCGCAATCCGGGCATTTTTCGTCGATTTCCTCGGGGTCCACTTTGCGAAGTGCGTTTCCTTCCTCATCGGCGGGCAGCGTGTTGTCGCACTCGGGGTAGCCGGTACAACCGAGGAAGGGGCCGCGGCGACTCTTGCGGAGTTTCATCGGCTTGCCGCACTTGGCGCAGGGCTCGTCCGCGATCACCTCATCGATGGGCTTGCCGTCGGCGTCGATGTTCCGTGCGACCTTGCATTTGGGATAGTCGCTGCAGGAAAGAAATTTCCCGTTGCGCCCCAAGCGATAGACCATCATTTTGCCGCAGTCCGGGCAGGGGAAGTCGCTCGGCTCGGCGCGCGACCGCTGCATGTTGTTCTGCGCGAGGGCGAGCGCTTCACGGAACGGTTCGTAGAATTCGCCCAGGACGTGCTTCCAGTCTAGGTGCGCTTCTTCAATCTTGTCAAGTTCCTCTTCCATGTAGGAAGTGAACTTGATGTCCATGATCTTGGGAAAGTGTTCGACCAGTTTATCCGTGACGATTTCGCCGCGCTCCGTCGGATGCATTCGCTTGTCGATCAGTTTGACGTAGTCGCGATCCTGAATCGTCTGGATGACCGCGGCGTACGTACTCGGACGCCCGATACCCTCCGCTTCCATCTTGTTGACGAGCGCGGCCTCCGAATAGCGGGCCGCCGGGCTCGTGTATTGTTGCGAAGGATGGAGATCGAGGGCGGCCACTTCGTTGTCTTTTTCGATCTCGGGAAGGAGAAGATCGTCGCCGGTGTTCGATCGACCCATGACACGGAGGAATCCGTCGAAGACCAGTCGTCGGCCACCGGCCCGGAAGATCGCTTCACCCATCGCCGTGTCCGCACCGATGAGCACCGTTGTATTATCCCATTTTGCGGGCGTCATCTGGCAGGCGACGAAGCGACGCCAAATGAGGTCGTAGAGTTTGTTCTGTTCGGCCGTCAGGTGGTCGTGTATTTCGTCGGGTTTGAAGACGACGTTTGATGGCCGAATCGCCTCGTGCGCTTCCTGGGCGCGCTTGGCCTTGGCGAAGGAATTGGGTTTTGCCGGAAGGTGGCTCTCCCCGAAATCTTTTTGAATCAGTTTACGCACCCCCGCGATCGAGTCCTTGCTGAGGTTGACCGAATCGGTACGCATATAGGTAATGAGACCGACCTGCCCCTCGCTGCCCTCGAGGTTGACGCCTTCGTAGAGTTGCTGGGCCACGCGCATGGTCCGCGAGGGGGCAAAACCGAGATGGGTCGACGCGGCCTGTTGTAGGGAGGCCGTCGTAAACGGCGGGCTGGGTCGGGTGCTGGTACGCTTCGCCTGAACGTCGACAACCTTGAAGGTCGGCGCCTTTTCGGGATTGATGGTACCGACAAGCGAAACCTTCTTCAGCCCCTTGTCGGCATACTCCTCCCAGTCCTTTTCGTGGACCTTCTCGACGATGAACCCCAGTGCCTCAACCACGGCACGAGCCTCTGCCACCTTCGTCGCCTTGAAACTCTTGCCGCCAAGTTTGACGAACTCGGCGTAAAGGCACGCGTGCTTGGAGAGCCAGGTGTTGCGTTCCTTGACCGTTCGACCGGCTTCGGGGTCCTTCGCCCCGGTGATGAACTTCTGCCACGATGCGCGGTGCTTTTTCGCTTTGGCAAGTTCGACCGCGAAACAGCCGGCGATACGCCAAGACTCTTCCGGTAGGAACGCACGAATGTCTCGCTCGCGCTCAACGATCAGGCGGACGGCCACGGATTGTACGCGTCCGGCGGACAGCCCCTTGGCGATCTTCTGTTGCAAGAGCGGGCTGAGTTGGTAGCCGACGATACGGTCGAGCAGCCTTCGCGCCTGCTGAGCGTACACCTTGTCCATGTCCAGCTTGAGTGGCGAGGCAAATGCCTGTTGGATGGAGGACTTGGTAATTTCGTTGAAGACGACTCGCTTGGCGCTTTTTTCATCCAGCCCAAGGGCGTGGGCAAGGTGCCAGGCGATGGCCTCCCCCTCGCGATCAAGGTCCGTCGCCAGATAGACTTCCTCAGCGCTGGCGGCCGCCTTCTTCAGTCCGGAGACGATCCGTTTCTTGTCGCCGAGAATCTCGTAAGATGGCTCGAAACCGGCGTCGAGGTCTATGCCGAACTCTTTGGGCGGCAAATCGCGCACGTGGCCCATGCTGGCCATGACGGTATAATCGGACCCCAGATACCGGTTGATCGTCTTCGCTTTGGCGGGCGATTCGACGATAACCAATGCTCTGGCAAGATGTTGTGAATTCTTTGCCACAATTCGATTCCGTTTCGTCCTTGTAGCGTCCGATCACCTAGGCCGACTTCGGTCCTTAGTATCGGCACTCAGGAGCGGGCTCTCCACAGAGGAATGATAGGCCCCAACCTACCCCGAAGGGGCGATTTAGCAGGACGTGCTACGGCTGTCAATCCGAAAATGAGGTACCAGGCGTCCGATGACTTGATTCTTGGGCGGAATGCCGTATAGTACTCGGTTTCGACGATAGAACGCTAAGTTTCTGCCAATAAAGGATTTACGTCACCATGATGAAGTTTTTCCGCAAGTACAACAAGACATTGCTCGCAGTGTTTATGGTGCTTTTGATGGTGGTTTTTGTGGGTGGGTCGGCGTTGCAGAGCTTGCTCACGCCCACGTCAAACACCACGATCGGCGAATCGAGGTTTGGCCCCATCAAGCAGTTCGACCAAAGTCAGGCCAAGGCCACCACAACCCTTCTCGGGTACATGGGGTACGATTACCGGCTTTTCGGCGGGCCGGCAAAACCGCTCCAGCTCGTGGATTGGATACTTTTGACCCGTGAGGCTTCCGATCTAGGCGCAAAAGCCGATGCCGCAGCCGTCGAATCTTGGCTGCTCCAATCTGCCGGGCCCGATCGATTGTCCGGACGTGATCAGATAGACGTTTTAGCGCGGCGACTCAAAGTCAAGACCGACCAGATACGCGCCGCGATCGGCGAGTTGCTCTCCGTCCAATTGGCCCAGTACGCCATCGCCAGTGCCTCGGTACCTAGCGAGGCCGAGGTACGCAGCATCGCCCGGCGAATCCTCGACAGTGTGACGGTGGATGTCGCAGTACTTCCGGCATCAGCATTCGTCGAACCCGATGAAACGTTTTCGGCCGAGCAAATGGAAGCGCAATGGCTGCCGCTGCGCGACGCCGAACCGGGTGCAGGATTGAACTTTGGGTACTACGTTCCGCCGAAACTGGCCATCCAATACATGAAGATTGACCCGAGGCGCATTGCGGAAGACATCGGAATCGCCAATCTCGAATCGAAGGCACGCCGCCTTTACGACAGTGAGCGGGACACCAACCTACTCTTCCGCCGCCCACCCGAGCCCGCCGCCGCCAAGGAGGAAGAAGGACCCACACAGGAAAAGCCGCCCTACCTCGATTGGGATGACGCCAAAGAAACGGCCATTGCCCTGGTGAAGGAGCGTCAATCAAAAGATGCGGCGGTCAACCTTGCCCAGTGGCTTCGCGAATACGACGCAGAGCGTTGGATCGACGCCGATCGAGACAAGGACACGAGGTACAAAATCACGCCGAAAGAAGTGCAGGGTGATGGATTCTACCGTGAGATGCTCGACCACGTTCCCGCGACCATCGGATATCCTAATGCCGTGACCGTGACACGAACGGAGTTTTTCGCGAACGACGAGGCCGACGACATTCCTGAGATCGGCAAAGCCACCTATCGTACGCCGCGTTTCATTCCCTTGGGGGTCGGATCGCTGGCGTTCAGATCGGCCCCGATCATTCCGACGATTCCGGACGACGCCGGCTCGGATCGCTCGGAATTTCTAGCGCTCTATCAGACTTGTACGCACCTCTTGACCGACGAAGACAGTAGCGTGTACCTCTTTCGCGTGGTCGAGGCGCAGCCAGGCCATCCCGCCGAGTCGGTCGAAGAAGTGAGAGATCGGGTGGAGGAAGACTTGCGGCTCTTGGCCGGAATGGGAAGGGCGGAGGCGGTATCCGAAGGGCTTCGAAGCTGCAGCCCGGAAATTCCGCTCCGTGAGGCGTTCGATAGCGACGAATCACTGTCCGATCTACAAGCGAGTGGCACAGGCGTCGGTTTCCACGAGGCCAAAGACATCACCAAAATGACCCAAGGCCAAGTTGCCTATTCCACGCCGGCCACGGACAAATATGTGTCGTTCGGTGTGGGACTCGTACCGAACGACGTCGTCAAGCGGTGGTTCGCGCTCGAAGACGCCTGGGAGCGGACCGAGACGTTCGAACTCAAGGATCGGGCGACGATCCTGGTGGCCGAATGGAAGTCGACCCAGCCGGCGACGCATGAAGACTTCGAGGGCATGCATGAACAGCTCGTGCAGCAGATCGCGGGCCGGCGATCGCGCGAAGCCAGAAGTCACTGGTACAATTCCGACAATATCCGGGCTCGGAACGGGTACCAAGATACGACTAGATAGCGCGACGATCGAAACGCCATGCGATGCGTTTCCGCGGCCGCGACAGGGAAAAGCCTCCCGGGTGTGCCGGAGACACCTCGATTCGCGTCGAAAAAATGACGGGCCCTCGAGAGTGAACCGGGCAAATCGCCTCCGCCTAGCCGTTTCCGTTTCTTGTTTTTTGGGATTCGTGAAAAAGGCCTCTTTCGCAGGCCACCGTAAAGCTCTCGACGGTGTTCTTGAATAACTCCCACGCATCGCGAATTCGATCGGCTTCGACCGGTTCGATTTGACCGTCGTCCTCGATGGACTTGGTCACCGTCAGCAATAGTTGACTGAAACTGCGAACCATCTGTTGCGTGTTGCTGAGCAATTCCGTTTCGATGTCCGGGTTGCTTAACACCGGGTTGGCCACGAAGAAACCGTCGGCCTCGTGGCAGATCCAGTTGGCGACCGCCGTATCGCCGGTTTCCCGCACGATGTCGGCCAGACGGTCCAACGGATTTCGTGCACCGCTGGCATCGGGGTCGTTTGCGTCCGATTCCTGACACCATTTGTAGATGAGGGCGGGTGAGAGCTTGAGTGTCGCGGCGAGCGCCTTGACCCCAATTTTATCCGCCGCCTGTTTCAGCACTTCGTGAGATTGCATGTTCGATTCCTCTATCGTCCCCGTGCCGCACTGACGGCGATGCCCGTGGCGATGGCATTCCGACCGGCGGCGTGACGTGGCGCCGCGGGTGTATACTATCGCAAGCGTCTCGCAGTGGCTACGCAGTTTTGAGGACCGTTCCCCAATGTCCGTGCCCCATGTACAGACCAAGCAAGAGATCGAGCAATTGCTGGCGGCCGCCGGTGTTCGGCCTCGTAAGCGGTGCGGGCAGAACTTTCTCATCGACGGCAATTTGATGCGCCGCGTTGCCGAGGTCGCCGATCTGAGCCCCCACGATCTGATCCTGGAGGTCGGTCCCGGGACCGGTGGTCTGACCGATCTACTGGCGGCCGGCGCCGGATCGGTGATCTGCGTGGAAATCGATACCGTTCTCTTGGCCATTATGGCGGATCGTTTTCGGCATTTGCCGACGGTGCGGTTGATCCAGGGCGATGTATTGCAAAGCAAGCATCGGATCCGCGCCGACGTCGGCGACGCGATTCGATCGTTTCAGGGCGAGTCGGGTGGTGCGGTCAAGCTGGTCGCGAATTTGCCCTATCAGGTGGCCACACCCTTGGTGCTCAACCTGCTGGTGGACTTTCCGCAAGTGCGCCGCCTGGTATTCACGGTACAGGCCGAAGTGGGGCAGCGTCTGGTCGCACGACCGGGCGTCAAGGCGTACGGACCGCTGGCGATCATCACCCAGCTCACATGTGATGTGGAGACTTTGGTGCGAATCGGACTGCAGTCGTATTGGCCTCGGCCTGCGATCGATTCCGTTTTGATGCGTTTGGATCGGCACGATTCGGATTTGATCGCCGCGTCGGCGCTCAAGGCGTTCGCGACGTTCGTTCGCGCGGTGTTCGAGCATCGCCGCAAGACGATCCGGTCGGCACTGGGCTACGTGTTGGACGCGGACGCGAGAGACCGGGTGTGTCAAGATATTGACGCTTCGTGCCGCCCGGAGTCGTTCTCGGTTCGCGAATGGGTCGCCTTGTTTCATGCTGCGCAATCGGGAGAGGATTACCACGCATGACCGCAAGCCGCGGCCAACCGGCGTCGTTTTCTGCACAGGTCGCTTGCGATCGATGTTCGCCGCGCGTCCGATCTACGCCTCGTGTGCGATCGTTGTTCGCCACCGTTGTTCGTGTGTGTTCGTTGTTCGCCCCAATGGGGGAGCAACATGTTAGCCTTGGGCAACGCCCTGGGATTCGGAACCCGATAACGATGGAGCCCTGAAAGGGCGCAACAGCCAAGGACTCGCTATGCCACAGTCATTATCGATGAATCTCGTTCACCTCATTTACAGCACGAAAAACAGAGATGCCTCCCTTACCCCGGCGATTCGTTCCAAGCCCTATGCGTATCAGGTCGGTATCCTGCAGGAATGCAGCAGCCCGGCGATCGTTATCGGCGGCGCCTTCGACCATGTCCATGCGTTGTTTGTGTTGTCCAAGAATCATGCGCTGTGCAAGGTTGTGGAAGAGGTGAAGAAAGGGTCCTCAAAATGGATCAAGACGCAAGGTGCGGCGTTTGCGACGTTCAGTTGGCAAAGCGGATACGGCGCGTTTTCGGTGAGCGAGTCTCAGGTAAGTCATGTGCGGCGGTACATCGAGCAACAAGAAGAGCATCATCGGACGATGACGTTTCAGGAAGAGTTTCGGATGTTTTTGAGTCGCCATCGTTTGGGTTTTGACGAACGGTACGTTTGGGATTGATTGTTTGTTTCGCCCCTTCAGGGCTTTTTGGTATTGCGCCTCGCAAACCCAGGGCGTTGCCGCGTTGCCCTGGGCTAACATGTTGCTGCCCCCTTGGGGCGAACAACGATCGCACACGAACAACAAGGGCGAAGCGGGACCACAGGCGTGGCGTCGCATCGGGCGTGGTGTCGCATCGGGCGTGGCGTCGCATCGAGGGTAGTGACTTGCGTAGAACAACGAGGCCAACGGGAGAGGACGCCCGTGTAACGAATGAGACGCTGCGCCCGAATGGTCTTCCGGCTTGGGCCGACGCTGCCGTTCTCGCGGCGGGTATCACCTGCGCCTGCACGATCGTGGGTTTTCTTGGTCGCTGGGGCTGGGCGCTCGAACTGTTCAGTCATTTCCGCCCGCACTACTTGCTGCTACTCGCCACGGTGATCGTTACGTTGGTCTTGGCGCAGCGATGGAAAACCGTCGTCGTGGTCGGCTGCTTTGCGGCGATCAACTTCGTGAGCGTGGTATCCATGTATGTCGCGCCGTCGCACGGGGATGTGGAAGGCATCAGTCTTCGCTGTGTGCTCTTCAACGTCAACACGGGCAACGGTCGACATGCCGACGTGGCCGCGTTTCTCAAGCGCTGCGACGCGGATGTCATCATGCTTCTCGAGACCGACGCCATATGGCTGTCTTTCATGCGCGACGCGCTTGATGAGTATCCCTATGTCGTCGCCGCGCCGCGCAGTGACAACTTCGGGATCGCCCTGTTCAGCAGGCTACCGATCGCCGGGGGGATCGAGGCGATGGGTGCCGCCGATTTGCCTGCGGTTCGCGCCGTGTTGACTAAGGATGGATGCGGCCTGACGTTGATCGGTATACATGCCCTGCCTCCCAAGAACGCCAAATACGCGGCACATCGCAATAACCTCTTCGACTCGCTGGCCGGTTGGGTGCCTCGTCTGGACGGCCCCGTCGTTTTGCTGGGCGATCTGAACGCCACGCCATGGTCGCCGTATTTTCACGACCTGCTTGCCCGGACGGGGTTGTCCGACGGTCGCCGCGGATTCGGGATCAAGGCGACCTGGCCGGCATTTCTCGGGCCGCTTGGCATCCCGATTGACCACTGCCTGGTATCAGATGACGTGATCGTAGAGGATTTCCAATTGGGTCCCTCGGCGGGCTCGGATCATCGGGCCGTCGTCGTGGATCTCGTCATACGCACCGCGGACGGCGGCTAGAGCATTTCCCGTTAATGTGTTCCGTCATATCCGCATCCGGTGAAGAATCCGTGGCAGTCGTCGGGCGTGACC
>JADFIX010000053.1 GCA_022566435.1 Planctomycetota bacterium | reverse complement strand
GGGGGGGGCGGGGCTTCGTGTGTTGATGAAACTGGCGTAAAAAGCCTGTCACCGTGCAGATTCCCAGGCCACGACACGAACCGCGCATGGTCCGAGAAGCACTCTTGCTCATCGCCCGGAATGGGCGGTTTTACTTGTGTCAGATCCGCGGATGAACTAGAATCGGGTCTTCGACATGATCCGGATCGGCCGGCGTTTGCCCCGGTCGCCGCGAGAAGTGTGGGGCGAGAATTCGCCGGTACTTGGCCTTGGGGCGCCGGGCCGGCCTAGAATGTGTATCCGCCCTTTTCCGGAGTGACCGGACGAAAGGGTGCGACCCACTTGGATACATCAAGGGAGAGTGACCGTTGAACACGAGATGTTTGCTGATTACAGCCGTTGTCGGTGCGAGTGTGCTTGCGGCATGGGGGCCGTCGGCGGCCTTCGGGCAATGCGAGATTACGCCTGTCTCTACCGGTGCGGCAAGCCAGAAGTTTGGATGGTCGACCGCGATTAGCGGCGATTATGCCGTGGTTGGAACGGACGCACCAGATTCGGCTACCGGGGCGGCCTACATCTACGAGCGTGACGGCCTGTTGTGGACCGAGATTGGGAGCCTGGTGCCTTCGGAGGACCTCCTGGCCAAAGATGACGAGTACGGTCGCGCCGTGGCGATCAGCGGCAGCGTCGCTGTCGTGGCTGCGCGAAAACACCCAGGTGTGCAAAACGAGGCGTTTCCCGATGGCCCTGGTGCCGTTTACGTTTTTCGTCGCAATTCCGGTGTTTGGGAGTACGAACAGGAGCTTACGGCGTCGGATGGTGCAGACAACGATAGATTCGGTCATTCGGTGGCGATCGAAGGCGACTGGATTATCGTGGGTGCCCCGGAACACGAAGATCGTGGGATTACCAGCTCCGGTAAGGTATACGTGTTCCATTACGACGGAGCTGCCTGGACGCAAGAACGCCGGCTTCGTGCCGGCGACCAAGATACGGACGACAGATTCGGTAACGCGGTGGCCATCAGTGGGAATTGGGTCGTCGTCGGCACCAAAGAAGACGACGACCGATGCCCCGGGGCGACGGACGGTGCGGATAATTCCGGGTCTGTTTACACGTTCTTTCACGATCCTGCTGCTGCGCCGAATATCGGGTGGGAGGAGCGCACGAAGCTACAAGCGCAACGTGTAGACGGCGCTTCCGTTGTGTGCGATGCGTTTGCAAGCGACAATTTCGGGGATGCCGTGGCGATCAGCGGCAACCGGATCGTCGCCGGCGCCAAGTTTGACGACGACGACGGCAGAAGTTCCGGATCGGCATACGTCTATCGCCTGGACGAATCCGACTGGGTGATCGAGCAGAAGCTAACGGCCTCGGATGGGGCTGCGTCAAATAGGTTCGGTCTCTCGGTGGCCATCCACGGCGATTTAGTGTTGGTTGGCGCTACGAAGGGTGATTTGGACGAACCGCCGACCGCCAATACTGGAACCGTCTATCCGTACCGCCGAGCCGGTACCGCATGGACCGAGGAACCGGAATTGACGGCGAGCGACGCGGTCGATGGTGATCGATTCGGCCAGTTCGTGTCGATAGGCGGCGATTACGCGGCGATCGGGGCATATGGGAAGGACGACAGCACAGGATCGGCGTATATCTTCGCTGTTGGCACGGAGACCGATTGCGACGAGAACGGTACTCACGATGATTGCGATATCCTGGACGACGAAACCGGACTTGTCGATGGCGACGGCAACGGAATCGTAGATTTGTGTCAGTGTGTGACTGACGAGGACTGTGTCGGTGCGCTGCCACAATGCACAACTGGTACGTGCGATCAGGGTACTACCCTTTGCGACTTTACCGCGAACGCAGGTTTTTGTGTCATCGCGGGTGAGTGTGTCGACGACGGCGTGCGCAATCCGGCGAATGACTGTCAAGTTTGCGATCATGCCACCAGCGACGGCGATTGGAGCAATCGTGCCCCGGGATCGTTATGCGGCGATGAGTCCGAATCCACCTGCGATCACCCGGGTACTTGTGACGGCGAGGGTGTCTGTAATACGAATCCGGAGCCCGCGGGTACCGAGTGTGACGACGACAACAACGAATGCACGGACGATCAATGCGACGGCGCCGGGGCTTGCGTCCATCCGGCCGTCGCTGAATTTACGCCTTGTACGGATGACGGTAACGAGTGTACGGACAATGTGTGTCGCGGCGGCCAATGCACTGCGATGTTCCAGGCCGAAGGGCTGGCCTGCGGCGATCAGTCGATAAATACGTTCTGCAATCCGGCGGACACCTGTGACGCTACGGGGATCTGTCGCGACAATATCCAAGATGACGGCACGTTGTGCGTCCCTCAGGACGGATTTTTCTGCACTGGCGACGAGTTGTGTCAGGGCGCCGTCTGCGTATCGGCGGGCAACCCATGCACCGCGGCCGGTTTGATTTGTGACAACCAAGCCGAAGCCAGGGACGAATGCAGTTGTGATCCCGAAGTGGCAGGCGTCTGTGATGACGGCCTTTTCTGTACCGGCGAGGAAACGTGCAGCCTGGGCGTGTGTTTTTCTGACGGCGATCCATGCTTTGGGGCGGCGCCGTTCTGCGACGAAGGCGGTTCAAGGTGTGTGGAATGCATCGTCGACGATGATTGTGCCGGCGACGGTAATGACTGCACGACGGCCGTTTGTGACGACGGCGCATGCGCGCACCCTGCTATCCCAGACGATACAGCGTGCGGTAGCGACTTTGATGACGAGTGCACGAATCCGAATACCTGCGCAAGCGGTGTTTGCATGGCCAACGACGAGCCGGCGGGGACGCCGTGCGGAGATTCTACGAACACAGAGTGCAACCCAGCCGATACTTGCGACGGCGGCGGTGCTTGCGACGATAATAACCCGCCGGACGGCGCCTCGTGCACGGACGACGGGATATTCTGCAACGGCGAGGAATCTTGCCTAGGCGGAGTCTGCTCATCCGAGGGCAATCCGTGCACGTTGCCGGACATCTGCGACGAAACCAACGACCTATGTAGCTGCAATCCCGCGAACGACAACTGTGACGACGGCGACTTCTGCAACGGCAGTGAGACTTGCGTGAACGGAATCTGCGAACCTGGGACGAATCCGTGTGAAGCGGGCGAGATCTGCGACGAGGGCAACGATAGCTGCAAGTGCGACAGCAACGACGATTGTGCGGAGGATGGTCTTGCCTGCAACGGCGAGGAAATCTGTTCCGGCGGCGTGTGTATCTCCGAGGGCAACCCGTGCGACCAAAATGGGACGACGCCGGTGTGCATCGAGCCCACGGGTTCCTGTGAGTGTGCTACTGACGCCCATTGCGACGACGGCAAGGTCTGCAACGGGGCGGAGACTTGCGTAAACGGGGGCTGCGTGGCCGGCACCGACAAATGCGAAAGCGACCAGGTCTGTAACGAGCGGGAGAACCGGTGCGAGGAATGCGAGCTCGGTGACGACGAGGATTGCGACGATGAAGACGATTGCACGGTGGACCGTTGCCCGCTTGGAATGTGCGTGCACGACCTGCTTCCCGAATGTGAGGACGACGACGACGATGGGGTAATCAATTCAGAAGACCAGTGTCCCGGGACTCCGGAAGACGCCGAATTCGTCGATGCGATTGGCTGTACGTGCCCGAATGCCTCTGATGACTGCCTGTGCATTGATAGTGACCACGACGGTGTGATCGACTGCAGCGATGACTGTGCCAACACCCCGCGCGACGAAGCGGCCGACAGCAACGGATGTTCGTGCAGTCAGCCGTTCGTCGATTCGGACGGCGACGGTGTGGCCAACAGATGCGACGATTGCGCGTCTACGCCGAACGGCGAATCGGTCGACGACAGCGGTTGCGGCGACTCGCAGATCGATTCCGACTTGGACGGGGTGACGAACGATGCGGATGATTGCCCGCGCACGGGGATTGGAATCCCTGTCGGCGACGATGGTTGCCCGGTTCTCGTTGACGACGGAAACGAAAACGACAACGACAACGGTGATAACGAAAACGACAACGGTACAGACAACACAAACGACAACGCAAATGACAACGACGAACCCGCCCAGGACGTCCCCGGCGATGCCCCCGCGCCGCGTCCCTGTGGCCTGTTCGGTATGATAAATTTGGTCTTCCTCGGCCTTGGCATGGTCGCCATGCGTGTGACACGAAGGCGGCATCGGCGATCCCGGCGATAGCGCCGCGACCGCCGTCAGCCATCAGCCATAGCCGTCAGCCGTTGGCCGCCAGGTGGATGTGCCGTTCGTTCTCTTGATGCGCCCACCGTGCTTGAAGGTCCACCCGCAGAGTTGGGTCGCGAGGCGAGTCTCCCTGCATTTCTGACTTTCGTACGAAAGCAAGCCATTCGGATCGCGCGGCATACGCCCGCTATCGACCTCGGTTTGGCCAGGGTCGCATGCAGGGCCACATGCGGATCCGTGGCTGATTTCGCCCGGTAGCGTCACATTCTCAAGCCAAGGCAGGCCGCAGGCCGCCCTCTCTGGTCTAGCCGGCGCTCAGGACGGCCGATAATATGACCATGAGGAAAATCGTCCCGGTGCGGATCAGCCCGGGCGCTTTGTCAACCGCCATACAGCCGCCTCGGCTCGTCCGGGGCGGCGGAGTGATCGTGCGATGAAATTCGTTTGCGTTTGTGGTGCCAGGCCGAACTTCATGAAGATTGCGCCGATCGTCGATGCCCTGAAGCGGGTGAACGGCGCCGAAACCACGCTGATTCATACGGGGCAGCATTACGACGAACGGATGAGCCATTTATTCTTTGAGGACTTGGGTATACCCCGTCCGGACCTCAATCTCGCCGTCGGCAGCGGGTCGCAGGCCGTTCAGACGGCCGAGACCATGAAGCGCTTTGAACCGGTCTGCATCGAACATCAGCCCGACTGGATCATCGTGGTGGGCGACGTCAATAGTACGCTCGCTTGTACGTTGGTCGGCGTCAAGCTCGGTCTTCGGGTGGCTCACGTCGAAGCGGGACTACGAAGTTTCGATCGGTCGATGCCTGAGGAAATCAATCGACTCTTGACCGACGCGGTCAGCGATATGCTGTTCGTCACTGAGCGAAGCGGGGTGGAGAACCTGGAAAAAGAGGGTGTCGCGTCGTCGAGAGTTCATTTTGTGGGCAACGTGATGATCGACACGCTGCTACGCAGCCGCGAGCGGGCCGCGAAATCGCAAGTCCTGGATCAACTGGGTTTGCGCACCAAGAACTACGCCGTCGTCACGCTTCATCGTCCCAGCAATGTCGATCACCACGAGAGTTTCTGTTCGATTCTCGATGCCCTCGAGCAGATTGCCGGCGATATGCCGGTGGTGTTTCCGATCCATCCAAGGTCACGAAAGAATCTCGAGGAAATGGGGCTCGCAGACCGGGTGGCGAAAGCGCCGGGGATTCGGTTGGTCGAGCCGCTGGGTTATCTCGATTTTCTGCGTTTGACGGCCGACGCCGCGCTGGTGTTGACCGACTCCGGCGGGATTCAGGAAGAGACGACGATTCTTTCGGTACCGTGTCTCACCTTGCGGGACAATACGGAGCGGCCGGTCACCATCAGTCATGGAACCAATCGCCTGACGGGGAATTCGACCCGGAGAATCATGAGTGCGTATAGAGAAGTACGCGCCAATCCTCCCGTTTCGGACACGATGCCCGAATTGTGGGACGGGCATGCAGCGGAGCGTATCGTTGGTATTCTCACGGGTGCCGCTTGAGGCTCTATCCTTGGCGGATCGAATTGACGCGGGACAATGCGCTGAGATCATCGAGCCCGTGGGTCATGGCTGAGCAGAGTACGATCAGGAGAGCAGCATGAAGATCGCAGTCGTCGGTACAGGATACGTCGGATTGGTCGCCGGCGCTTGTTTTGCAGACAGCGGCAACCGCGTGATCTGCGTCGACATCGACGAGGACAAGATCCGACGACTCAAGCGAGGCGATGTGCCCATCTTCGAGCCGGGATTGAAAGAGATTGTTGAGCGGAACGCGAAGGCCGCGAGGCTGACGTTCACCACCGATCTTGCGGACGCGGTGGGCAAGTCGCGTATCATTATCCTGGCGGTGGGCACACCGCCCGCCGAGGACGGCTCACCGGATCTGACCGCCATTCTGAATGTCTCGTCGCAAATCGGAAGAGCGATGGATGATTACCGCGTCGTGGTCATGAAGAGTACGGTTCCCGTCGGTACGCACGCCAGAGTGGCTGAAGCGATCCGGGCCGAAACGGATCACCCGTTCGACTACGTCAGCAATCCCGAATTCCTCAAAGAGGGGGCGGCGGTGGAGGACTTCACCAGGCCCGACCGCGTGGTCATCGGCGCGACAAATCCCGCCGTGGTGGAGATCATGCGCGAGTTGTACGCCTCGTTCCTTCGACGCGACGAGCGGATCTATGTCATGGATCCCGCCAGCGCGGAGATGACCAAGTATGCCGCCAATGCCATGCTGGCGACGCGCATCTCGTTCATGAACGAAATCGCCAACCTGTGTGATCAGTTCGGGGCGGATGTCGAGGCCGTTCGAAGGGGCATGGGATCGGATTCGCGGATCGGTACTGCGTTTCTCTTTCCCGGCGTCGGATACGGGGGCTCGTGTTTTCCGAAAGACGTCAGTGCGCTGGTGAGTATGGGCGAAAAAGCCGGGTGCCCCGTGCGAATCGCAGAGGCCGTTCAGGCGGTCAATCAACGCCAGCGTCGGGTGTTCGCAGAGCGGGTGATCAGCCATTTCGGTGATCGATGCGGGAAGACCAAGCTGGCCGTGTGGGGTTTGGCGTTCAAGTCCTGGACCGACGACGTGCGCGAGGCACCGGCCATTGCGGCGATTCGCATGTTTTTAGAAAAAGGCATGACCGTCATGGCGCATGATCCCGAGGCGATGCGAACGGCCGCAGCCGAGCTTGGTGATCGCGTCAGTATGTGCGACGACAGCTACGACACTCTCGACGGGGCGGATGGTCTGGTGATCTTCACGGATTGGCCGAAGTTTCGCACACCCGACTTCGATACGATAGGCGAACGGCTGAGCTCAAAACTGATTTTCGATGGTCGGAATCTCTACGACCCGAAGGCCATGGCCCGCAAAGGATTCACCTACATCTGCATCGGTCGCCCGCCGACCTCGCCGTCATGAAGCCAGGACCGATCCCGCGCAGGCGGGTGCCATCCTTCTCGGCGACGGTTTGTCCATCTTCGAGGCTGCAATAGAAAGCCCCGCATGAAGCGGGGCTGATTGAGTCGTTCCGTACTGATCGATCGATTCGCGATTACCTGCGGCGGATTCGGTACCTTGATCGGCCGGAGTGGAATCGCAAGCCTAGCCACCCGAAAAAGCCCATCAGCATGCCGACCCCGGCGCCGTTGCCGCAATTGCCGCATACGTTTCCGCCAGTCATTCCCGGTTCTACGCCGCCGTCATCCTGGTCGCAAGCGTCGCCCACGCCGTCGCCATCCGCGTCGGCTTGGTCCTCGTTGGCGACGTCGACGCAGTTGTCGCAGTCGTCGCCGACGCCGTCTTCGTCCTCATCAAACTGGTCGGGATTCACGAAGTTGGGGCAGTTGTCCTCACTATCCACGATGTCGTCGCCATCCACGTCGGTCGTTGGATCCGGCGGCTCACAAGCATCTCCGGTGCCGTCGCCGTCGGTGTCCGCCTGATCGACATTGGCTATGCCGGGGCAATTGTCGCATGCGTCACCTACGCCGTCACCATCGCCGTCCGCTTGGTCGTCGTTGGCAGCATTCGGGCAGTTGTCGCATGCGTCGCCAAGACTATCGCTGTCGTTCGCCTCTTGACCGGGATTCGGTATGTCGACGCAGTTATCACATAAATCACCGCGTACGTCGCCATCGGCATCGTCGGCTTGATCGTTGGCTTGATCGGGGCAGTTGTCGGTCTGATCCGGTTCGCCATCACCGTCCGCGTCCGACAACGGTGTTCCGTCATCGGGAAGATTGCAAATTCCGTTGCCGTCGGGGTCGTCGCCGTCATCCAATGGATCGAACGAACCGGACGAGCAGTCGTCGCATGTGTCGTTGTCAGAGTCGCCGCAAATGGCCGGGTCGTCGGGATCATCATCACAGAAGTCGGCCACCCCGTCGCCGTCGGAATCCGGTTGATTGTCCTCCGCTGCGCGTGGACAATCGTCGGTGTCTATCGGATCGGTCGCGTCGCAGATGCCATCGTCGTCGGTATCGGTGCCGTCATCCAACGGATCGAACGCCCCGGAAGAACAGTCGTCGCAGGTGTCGCCGTCCGAGTCACCGCACTTCGTGCCATCGCCGGGATCCGTGTCGCAGTCATTCGCGACGCCGTCACCGTCGTCGTCGGGTTCCCCGTTTGCCGGTTTCGGGCAGTCGGCAGGTATGCCACCATTGCCGCCATCACCGGGGTCCGGCTCACACGCATCGCCGACACCGTTCTGATCGGTATCGTCTTGGTCGTTGGCCAGATTCGGACAATTATCGCAAGCGTCGCCGACGCCGTCCTGATCAACATCATCCTGATCGGCATTTGGGATGTTCGGGCAGTTGTCGGAATCATCCGGTTCACCGTCGAGGTCGATGTCCAACACACGGTCGGCGCAGCCGTTAACTACGGGAACGTCGGTGGCGATCCACACGGCGAAAGAGTTTATGCCGTTCAAAAGATCGATCGCTCGCGCGATATCGAGTTCTTCCGTTTTTCCGTTGTGATCTATGTCCGTACTGTACGCACCGTACGGCGCGTCGGCTACTTCGTTGATGAAGTTGATCAGGGCCGAAAGGTCCACGACCGTGGCGAGTGAATCACCGTTGACATTCGTCGGGTGCGATCGATAAGTCAGCGAAAACACCGGATCACCTTGATAAGTGATCACCGTCGCTTCACCCGGTGTAATCGCGCGGTTGAGCGTAATCAAGTACTGGTCCCGTCCTTGCCCGTCGGGAGCAAGGAGCACGACGGCGGCGATATCGTTAGCCGCAAACCCTCCGTCGCCCGTTTCACACAAACTCCAACAAGCCGGATTTGGTGGGTCGATCGCGGCCACCGAAGGATTGATTACGACAATGATGGGTTCCGAGGCTCCGCCAATCCCCTGAAGCTGCGTAGGGTCGCCAGGCTCATGCGGCTGTCGCGCGTCGATGGTGCCCGGTGAGGGGGTGGCGTCTACGATCGTCCCCGACGGACACACCTGTGCGTGTACCGCGGCGGCGGGGAATATCAAGACACAAATGGCCAGAGAAACGACAAAACTTCCGCGTTGCCGGTCGGACCGTTGATAAGCGTTGCCTCCGCAGCAAGTTCGAGGCGACTCTTGAGTTTTGCGCATTATTGGGTTCCTTCTACGAGTTCCCGTGCCGGGAAACAGTCTAAACACAAGTCCTTTATATTTTATCGGAGCGGGCTCCCCGTCTCTCTGGTAACCATTCTTCGAATCCGGCAAGTCGCAACACGCTGACGGCGAAAGAATATAGCCGCAACGACCGATAACTCAAGCATCTCGCGATTCGGGTCGGAAAGTTTGCTCGAGGGCGGATCTCTTATCGGAGCCAGGGCTCATTCGTGCGGCTTGGGAAGGCTTTTACGAAACCGGATCAATCCACATGTTCAAGTATACGGGCATTGGTAGTGTCACTTGCACTCTTTCTGGGCTCACCGAGAATCGGCGCGGTCGAAATCAGGCGGGAAACCGAGACGGGCTGATGTCGTGTCATCGGCGTCTCGCAGGCGAACAAGGGAGGACGACATGAAGGACTCACGCCGCGCAAAAGTCACGGAGGCCATACGGCAGGCGTGCGTCAGTGCGATCATAAGAACTGATAACGAAGTCCTGGCCGGCGATGCCATGCAGGCCGCCGTGGATGGCGGCTTTCAGGTTGTCGAGTTTACGCTCACGACGCCCGGCGCGTTGTCCCTGGTCGAGCGCTTCTCCGCAGGGGATGCGCTCACGGTGGGGGCGGGTACGGTCATGTCGCCCGGCGAGGCTCGTGATGCCGTTTCGGCAGGCGCCGAATTCCTTGTCTCGCCGATTTTCGACGCGGAGGTGCTGGTCGAAGCGGCGAAGCTGGACGTGCCGATGATTCCCGGGTGCTACACGCCCACAGAGATGGAAACGGCACATCGACATGGCGCGGATTTCATCAAGGTCTTTCCAGCCCCGGCGGGAGGCGTGGGCTTCATCCGGGCCGTACGCGGGCCACTTCCGCACTTGCCGCTGTTTCCAACGGCCGGGCCGACGCCGGAGAATTTCATCGAGTATTTGGAGGCCGGCTGTGCGGGCGTCGGATTTGTCCGGAGTCTATTTGATCCGAATGACTTGGCCCGGGGTGATCTGGCAGCCGTCGGGGCGCGGGCCAACGAGATCACTCGACGGCTGGCAGATTGGCGTTCAACACCGGCCGAGTGAATTCCTCTCCATGGGGCCGTACCCTCGTTGATCTACACAAGAAAGAACGGTGCGTCCGGGACCACTGCTGTAAACATCATCGCTTCCCCTTCGGAGAGCGTCCGCACCGTTTGTCGTAGGCCAGCAGAACCTTATGAGCGGACACGT
>JADFIX010000052.1:6282-10554 GCA_022566435.1 Planctomycetota bacterium | reverse complement strand
TAAAGTAGAATGACCCCTTTTTCCCTGAGGAACCCGCCCGCACCGATCCGAGGGTATCGGGAAGCGACCGCGTAGGGGCGGATTTCAGACCCGCCCTCGCGTCGGACAACGGGGGTAGGGCGGAAATGAGTTAGTGCAGCTTCTTGTCGAGGCCGGAGACCGCGGCGTCGATGAGCGCCGCGTGGCCCTCGGCGTCGAGCTTCTCGGCCAACAGCCTGCGCGTCGCGCGCACCGCCGCGTCCACCGCGGCGCCGCGCACCTCGGCCATCGCCTCCTGCTCGGCGCGGGCGATGCGGTCCAGCGCTTGGCTCTCGCGCCGCCCGAGAGCCACCTCGACGGCGTCGGCGGCGTGCGCCGCCTGCCGCTCGGCCTCGTCGCGGGCGTGGGCCAGGATCTCCTCGGCCTGCTCGGCGGCCTCGTTTTGCTGGCGCTGGTAGCGCGCGAGCAGGGCCTGCGCCTCCTCGCGCAAACGCACCGCCTCGTCGAGCTCGCCGCGTATCTTCTCGGCCCGCGAATCGAGCGCCTCGATGATCATGCGGCCGGCCGGCCGGAACACGAGGCCGACGAACAGCACGAAGGCGACCGCCACCCAGAATGTTTCGTCGAAACTCATGACTCGGGCTCCGCCGCCTGGGCGACCGCCACAAAGAATGCTTCGTCGAAACTCATGACTCGGGCTCCGCCGCCTGGGCGAGCGCGAACCTGACCTCGTCGTCGCCGGGTTCGACGCCGATCAGCTTCGCGGTCGCCGCGCGCGCGATCTCGCCCGCCAATTCCGCGATGTTGCCCAGCGCCTCGCGCTTGGCGGCGGAGATGCGCGCCTCGGCCCCGCGCAGCCGCTTGGCGATGCGGGCGTCGAACTCGGCGCGGCGGCCGGCCTCCGCCGCGGCGCGCTCCTCGGCGGCCCGGGCGAGCAGGCTTTGGGCCCGGGCGCGCGCCTCGGCGATCGAGGTCTCGTACGCGGCCAGCGCCGCCTCGGCCTCGGCCTTGAGCGACGCCGCCGTATCGAGGTCGTGCGCGATGCGGTCCTGGCGCGCCTCGAGCACCTCGCCGATGCGGGGCAGCGCGATTCGCGCCATCACCACGTAAAGCGCGAGGAAGGTGACCGCGAGCCACAGAATCTGTGACACGAAGGTGGCGGTTTCAACCTGCGGCATCTCGCCTCCCCACGACCGATCGGGCCGCAAGCCTAGAACACGAACAGGATCAGAAGCGCGATCAAGAGCGCGTACAGAGCCACCGCTTCGACGAGCGCGAAGCCGATCCACATGAACAGCTGCACGTTCGGCGCGGCCGCGGGGTTGCGCGCCACCGACGCGATCATCGACGCGAAAATGTTGCCGATGCCGGCGCCAACGCCGCCGAGCCCGATCACCGCGAGGCCCGCACCAATCAACTTCGCAGCGTCTACTTCCATTTCCTGGGTCCCTTTCGTTGTCGTTGGTGAACAGGGGCGTCCACAATGCCGTCTCCGCAGTTGGGCGATTGGCAGTCGCCCTGGCATCCGTCACCGTCGTTGTTGTTTCCGTCATCACAGTCTTCGATTCCGGTCCAAACGAAGCCGTCACCACAGCCGGCCGGCACACAAGTATTCAGGCAGGCGTCCTGATTGTTGACATTTCCGTCATCGCATAAATCCACGCCGGCTTGCGTGAATCCGTCGCCGCACGCCGCGGTGACGCAGGTTGTGAGGCAAGCGTCGGTGTTGACCACATTGCCGTCGTCGCACTGTTCCACGCCCGCCTGTACAAATCCGTCGCCGCAACTTGCGAACACGCACGTAAGGCAGTCATCGGTATTGCTGCCGTTGGCGTCGTCGCAGTCCTCCACACCGGTTTGCGTGAACCCGTCGCCGCAGCTCGCGTTCGCACACGTATTCAGGCATGAGTCGTTGTTATTATTGTTGCCGTCGTCACAGGCTTCCACGCCGGTTCGCTTGAAGCCATCACCACAAGATGCCGCCACACAAGTATTCAGGCAGTCGTCACTGTTGTCCAGGTTCGCGTCGTCGCAGTCCTCGCCGGGGTCAGTGATACCGTCGCCACATTCAGCCGAAACACAGGTTGCCTGACAACCGTCACCGTCATCATTGTTCCCATCATCACACGTCTCGAATCCAATCCATTGGAACCCGTCACCGCAACTGGCCGACACGCAAGAATTCAGGCATGCGTCCTGATTACTGACATTCCCGTCATCGCATTGTTCCACCCCAGCGTGCGTGAACCCGTCGCCACAGACGGCATTCTTGCAAAGATTCGTGCAATCGTCGGAGTTGTCGTTATTTCCGTCATCGCATTCTTCGTCGGGTGCGTCAGTAACGCCGTCTCCGCAAACGGGCAACTTGCAATTGGCTTGGCAGCCATCGCCGTCCACGTTATTCCCGTCGTCACATTCTTCAATTAGGTCTCTCAAAAAAGTGTCGCCACAAAAGGCATTCGCACAAAACACGCATGCATCGGTGCTGCTGCCATTGCCGTCGTCGCACTGCTCGCCGGCCGTCGAATTCGTACGACCGTCACCGCATGCAACGAATGTGCAGTCACCGTCGCAGCTGGCGGATTCGCCGCTCGTATCACATTCTTCACCGGCTTGCACCTCGCCGTCGCCGCAGTCGGCACCCGCGCCCTCTTGAATATTGAGGGTGATGTCGGCAATCTTCTCGGCGCCGACACGGTCGGTAACCGTGACGGTGATGATGTCGGACCCGGCGATCGGCGGCGCGGTATACTTGCGGGCAACTTGTAAGGCGCTCTCACCGCTTTCCGGGCTCGCCGTTCGGCACTCGACTTTGGGTTCGTTCGTCTTGGTGATGAAATTGGTATCGGCTTCCAAAGAACCGCGCGTTTTACTCGTATCAAAACAGATTGTGTAGGGAGGTGTGCCACCGGAAGCAGTCACGGACAGTTTCGTCGTCAAGTCGGGCTGGACGGCCGGACTCTCGGAGCTTGCCGACAGAGCGAGTGCCTTCGCCGAGCTGATCTCGAACTGGATGGTCGTCGATTCGCGAACCGCGTTGGCATCAACGACGCGCAGCGTGATCTTCACGCTACCCGTCATGATCCGCGACGTCTCAAAAGTCGCTTCGGAGACCGTTTCCCCGTCATCGTCGGCCAAAGCTGAAACCGAAAATCTGTTCGGCTCCACGCCCTCAATAGACCAGTAGATGCAATATTCCGAACCGTTATCGGCCGGGACGAATTCGCCGGGCTTGGACGGCTCGCAAGAAGCATCGGTGGGTAGTGGATCACCGCCGGAAATTCGGGCTTGCAAGGTGACCGTATCGCCCGGACGGACACCGCTGTCGGCAGAACGATCCCGATTCTTCTCATCGGTAATCGCCACGATCTCGCGATTGGCAAGCGTGAGCGGGGCCGTGGGACGAACAATGCTCAAAGTGAGCATGGCCGTCTTGGCGTCCTTGACTTCGTTGCCTTCATCGTCAGTACGCGTTTCGGTGGCCGTGACCTCGACTGTGACGGACGTTCCCTTCGCGGTCGGGTCCGTCATCACACCTAAGATTTCGATGGAGAATTCCATTTCCGGATCGGCTTGGGGCGGCAAGACAATTTCCAACCGGCCTTTTGGCGTCTCAGAGTTTTCGGAAAAACCATCCTCCGTCGATTCCGTCCAGTCCGGCGCAGACAGTTTCCACGTGAAGATCACAGGCCGGGTGGCCGTCACTTTGACTGTGGCCGAGCCTTCGCTCGTGTCGTCACGGACCAGGGTGGTACGGTTTGACGACAGAAACACCGACAATGGCAATGCCGCGATCCCAGGTTGACCGGGTACCGGATCCACGATCTCCGGCGCGTCCGGAATGACGGTGATGGTCGGGTCACAGGCCAGCGGCGCGAAAGCGCACGCCGCCAATAGCATCGGCAAAAGGGTAAACTTGTGGGCATTCATCTCAGTAGACCTCCCCTAATCAACGCAAAGCGCAAAAATTACTGGCACAACCGCACTGTCTTTAACACATCCGTGTGAGGAATACGGCCCGCTCGAGGGTCCCTCCGAAGCGGGCGAATAGAACGGCTATTGACCTGCCAATCGTATAAGCAGTTGAGCCGCTGGATTTACCGTAAGTGGTCCGCCACCGGTCGTACCGGGGTTACCAATAATCACCGATCGCCTGAATCGCTGCCCGGCGATGACCGAACCGGGCACGCCTGACTCGACGAGGCCCTGAGCCGGGCTAATGACGGTACGGAGCGATTGTACGCTCGTGGCCTGGATCGTCGCGACCGCCGCCAGTTGCGTCGGCTGATCAAA
>JADFIX010000052.1:0-6272 GCA_022566435.1 Planctomycetota bacterium | reverse complement strand
ACGAAATCGGTGCCTACCAATTCGGGCTCGGCCCGCGATTCACCTGAGCGGACTGGTGTAAAGTCGCCTCTCTCGGCTCGCTCGATCCATTGCGTGCTTCGTTGAATGCCGAAGGCATAGGTGCGCTCATGAATCTGTCGCCATACGTTTTCGGCCCGTCCCGGCGCGACCGGCATCGGCGCTTCGTCGGCGCCGGCGGTGACTTGCTCCCCTGTGCTGAGGAGCCGGCCGTCGCCTTGTGCCAACGGTGCATCAAGCAGCGGGCCGTTGATGAATCGGGCGGACCCCTGCAACGCCTCGACGACGACTTTGGTATCTTGCACCGAGATCACGACGCTCCCCTCCGCCAGCAGGACGTGCCCTTGCACATGCCCGGAGTCACCTACAATGGCCACAAGTCCCGGGCCGAAGGCCTTTCTGGTCAACACAGCGCTGCCTTGTTCAAGCCTCAGACCCAGTGCCACATGTTTGGCGCGCGGCGGTAAGTTTTCAACTAGAAGTTTGGATTCAGGACAAAGATTCACAACGGTCCCGTAATCTGCGAAACGAACGGCCGCTGAGCCGCCTTGACCGGTCGAGACCGCGTCACCCGCAACGATCGTACGGTCCGTTAACTGGAAAAAGAGGGGGTCTACGTCTTCCGTTTGACCGTTACGAATAACTTTTGCATTTGACGAGACGGTCACCACACCGGTCGGCTCAGCGGCGACTTCCGTTCCGCCGATAACGATGAGGGAAGCCGCGGCAAGCCGAACGACGGGAAATTCTCGGGCAATCATCGTATCACTCCAAAGAGGTTGCGTTAGTTGAAAGCAAAGCCCACCGTCACGCCGTAGATCCACCGGTCGTAGGAATAGACCGCTTCGCCGATCCGATTGACCACATTGCTGTCGTCTTGCGTCCAACTGGCTTGTGCCCGGATCGTCATCACCGATCGATCGAACTGCGGTGTGAATCGATTGCGAAGATCGCCGGGTTCTAGGACGAATGTACGCGAGAATGACAACGAATAATCCTGGATGAAATCTCGACGCGCGCGGCGGTGGAAATCAACCAGGCTCCCGTGGGAATAGTCGCCCCACTCGAACTGGGTCGCGAAGTCCATGTCTACGCCCAAGGGAAGCGGCACGCCGACGCCGAATCCCAAAACGTATCTTTTCTGGTCGAATTCATCGCCGTCCGTGGCATCCCACCCGTACTCGAGCAGAAATCGTCCTTCGATATGACGGGCGGGATAGAACGGATCGTCCTGATCGAGATACTCGTCATTGTCGGAACCCCACGGCTCGATATCCTTACTCTTATACACCTCCGCCAAATCGATCAATTTGTGTCTGTGAAAAAAGCCGAACGTGAAGTAGTTGCCGTCTCGGTTGAACCGATTGTCTCCGAGCTTTTCAAAATAGTTGCGGAGACCATACCCGAAATAGAACTCCGTTTCGGCGGTACGTTCGTCCCAAAAAAACCGCAAACTTGGTCGGAAAGCACTTGAGCCCAAGAACGCCTCGCGACCGAGAAGCGTGTAGTCGTAGTCGTATTGCAGTGTAGCGAAGACGGGTCCGAATTCATCTTGCTTGGGCGCTAGCTGATACTGCAATGCGATGGTGCCGCCGTAGGCCTGCTGATCGAACTCGTCTACGTCCGCATGCCAGAGTTGCGAGTTGCGCCCCTGAAAGCCGAAGGTGATCTCTTCCGTCACCCGCCTCGTCCAGTCGACTGCCGTAATCAGCGAAAAGCCCCAATCCTCATCACGCGAGATATCTCGTGGTAGTGCCGTATTATCGCCCAGTAGCTCGACGTTCGTGTCGCGATTGATGCCCAGCCCGAGTGATAGGCGAATGTCGTTCAGCGCCGGTGAAGCAGTCTTGGCCAGCTTGCGCAGCCGGGAAATCTGCTCGCGTTGGCGAAAAACCAATGTCGGCACGACGTTGGTCATAGAACCGGGAGTTTTTTGCCCCGCCGGCAAATCCAAGCGGGCCGCCAGTTCGAGGTATTCCTCGGCCTCAGTCAACTTTCGGCCCATGCCCTCCGCATCAGCTTCCGCTGCAAGAAACGGTAGGATGAGTCCAGCATAAAACGCGCTGTACGGCGCGAACAGTTGAGGTGTGTTGCGATCGTTCGCCAGAGATTTCATCAGTGCCAACGATTCTTCCAGTTGGTCGATCTGTTCCGATGTTCGCCGTGCCGGTTCCTTTTTTCCTCGTAGGGGGACTGCCTGCCGGTAAAGGATGACGCCGAGCAGAAACTTGGCCCGATAGAGCTGCTCTCCGGATAGGCCTGCACGGATCAGCGTTCTGAGAATCTCCGCGGCCTTCTCGAAACGGCGCCCGGCCTCGCGTCTCAACTGGCGTGGCGATCCGGTGGACTCGTCTTGCTTCCAGAAGCCGTCCACGATATCGCGTGCGATTGTTTCATGGATCCTTGCGATTTTCGCGTCGGCCACCACATCGAGGAGTCGAACCACGACCTCCGGGTCATCCACCTGCTCGATCAGCGCTCTAATGTCTTTCGACATGGCCTCGTAGTGCTGCTTCTCGCCGCGCGTCGCCGTCTGAGACAATTCGTGCCGCGCACGGCTTAGATTCTCGAAATGATCGTCCGGTAAGCCCTTCGCGTTTTCAATAATTCCGCTGATGATTTCGAGGTCATCTTGCGAGGCGAGCGCCACGTTCCATTCGGCGATGATTTCCGCGCTACGATCATCGGAAGACTCGTACCCTGCAATTCGCTGCCGGACATCCTCCAGGTTAGACGCGTGGTCCGCAGTATTCTTCTTGCCCTGCCGCGTTTCTAGAACGAAGTCGAACTGGCGTATTTGATCTTCCGCATCCTTACGGGTTGCGAGATCTTTCAGGCCTAATTCGCCATGACAGAGCGCGCGGAAGAGCAGCGCTAATTCGTTATTAGGATCTCGATCCAGCACCGACGTCAGAACGGGAATTGCGTCCTCATAGAGGAGCAAGTCTTCTTCCCCTGCCAAGTAAAGGTAGATACCCTCATTCAGGTCAACTGCGACATCTGGCGATGTAGGGCGCTGTCCGAGCCCCGCTGGCACCAGAACGCAATTCAGAAGGACAAAAACAGTCGCGAAACCCGTCCGCTTGATCATATGTTCGGCCTCGCGAGGACGCATCCAATCGGCTCGCCTCTCGCCGACCGCGAGAGACAGGCAGGCTGGGTTCAAAGCCGAATCCGCCGCGCAAAACGATGTTTGGGGAAGAACCGGCAGTTCGATGTTACGGCGTGGCCCCGACGCCGGGTTCCTGCCCAGCCGCGACAATCGCGCTCTCGATCGCGGACGCTGCTGTCGTCACCGTGGTTCGAATCAGTGTGGACGTAATGAAATCTTGCAATTGCAAAGTCGTGATGCCGCACGCCCCGCCCACGAGCAAGCCACCCGAAAGGATGGTGCCGATCAACCTGCGTTGCCAACGTCGTTTGGACATAGTTACCTTTCCACGTCAGATTCCGTCTCAAGCCCGATTTCGACGGGTCGACCTAAATCGACAAGGCCAGATTTTGGAGGAGGAATATGGCGACATCCGATCCCAGAGACACGGCCGCCCGAAGTCCAAGGTCTGGATCAATTGCGCAGCCTTGAAAGACGCATCCTGTCAGCAAGCAGGCCCACTGGACTATCCGTTTGGAACAAGTCTTCATAGAGTGTCCGCCTTTGAGACAGCAGGATTCAATCGCAAGCTACGTTCGACCAGCAATAACACAAGCTACGCTAGTTATCGCACCCACGCCACGCATGCACAACAGGAGCGCCGACGAGTCTTATCGAACGACAGGCATGGATTAAAACAGCAAATCCGGGGTTGTCAAGCAGTGCATACCCTGTCAGTCGTCAGAATCATCGGACTCCATCGCCTTCGAAAGTGCGTTTCTGGCCCGCTGCGCTGATTCCTTCGACGTGCTATCGGTCGTGCGCACCCAGGACTTGGAATCGGCGTTTAGAGCTGACACGAATATGAAGTCCGAACGTTTGGCCGGATATTTGTCCCGGAGGATCTGAAGAGAATCCCACTTCAATTCTTTCGCGCCGGGTGCGGCTGTTACCCGATCCCAATCGCCAAGCATGGAAGTTCTCGGGCTAATCTTCACCAGCGCAGGGTCTTCGGCGAGCAAGTCCATCGGCGTATCCAACCCCATTACGATTCCGATCGAGCCCGCAAAAGCCCTAAACGTCTGAGACGCCACCGCTACCGGCACACTGTCGAACACGGCATCAAAGAGGGTCGCGTCCGCGCCTGCTTCTGGCAGCAGATCGTCCGTCGCCCCGAATTGGATCAGATTTGGACCCTCCAGCTTAGAATCAACGCCAGCCGACCTGCTCCACACGATCGCAAACGCGGATTGCGGACCGAAAAAGTATTCAGCGAAAATTGTTAGTTCAGGTCGTTTGTCGCTGGCCGTGCCCTTCTTCGTATAGCCCTTAAGATTGCGACGAATAGTTCTGGAAAGGGCAGTCAGATCGGCTGAGACCGGAATGTCAGCCTGATTCGCCTTCACATCCCAGATTTCTTGTAGCAGTTGGAGGGCCTCGTCCTCGTTTTGCAGTGCCACGCCCGGCCAATCCTCCGCTGGAGGCCCGGCCGCCACGCGTTTGGCCAATTTCGTCTCCAACTCTCGACGCCTTGGATAGTCCCTCAAGAGCTTATCGAATCTCTGAATAGAGGAAACGATGGCTGCGACGTCACCGTTTGTCGAATCTGGCTGCCAGTGAGATTCAGGTTCGTCTTGCCCGTTGGGCGTCAGGGAAAACCCGTACGACAACGTGTTTCCGTCGGTCAATTTGTCAAGACCGGCCGTCACGGCGTCGGCCGACATGCCCGTGTAGGACGGAGACGGATGCCAGGATAGGACAATCTGCGTGTTCAATTGCGGCGAATCGTCGTCAATTGGGCGGGGCTTCACTGGAAACGTCGCCTCGAGTTGAATCGTCGCGAGACCGACGTCCAAAAGGGGGGCAAGTTCCGCAGGCAACGTCCAGGCTGTTGTTGGCGTGTTCGCGGGGTCCGCGGAACCTACGATAATCGGGTGCTTAACCAGATCCAAATAGCGAACGACGAGCGGCCACTGCCCTGGCATTGGAATGTCGGAAACGGGCGTGTCCCACGGGATTGTAAAGGTCAGGCGGTCCTTGTCGTCATCGACATTGTCCGCCCAGGGCGCGGTCGTCACGACCTGAAGCTCGGTCGAGGTCGAATCGTCACCCTCGTGAAACATTTCGACGGACTCGATTTGCCGTACCCAGTCCGGACGTTGGTCCACATCGTTAAGCGTGTTGATGAGGAACAGCGCGTGTTCGAATTTCGCTGCCGATAATTTCCACTCCTCAAGCTTGAAAGTAAGGCTGGTGGGAATCCAATTGGCCGAAATTGTGAGTTCCTTTAGTAGATTCGGGGCCGACAAGAGCACCTGAATCTGGGTCACTGGGTCGGTTGCGATGTCGGGGAGTCTGACGTTTTCCGGCGGCAAGTCGATCTTACTCAGCCCGGAAAGCCAATCGATACGGGCGTTTTTTTGAATTGCCACGACCGCGCCCGTCAGTGCAGACTCGATGGCATCGTCAAGGTTGCTGTCGGGCACCAAAGAAACGTCGCCGTCTCTTGCCCTAAAGTTGAGTCGTGACACGGTGGCCGTTTCAATCTTGTTGATTATCCTGATCTCCGCCGTCTCGCCTTGCGCGACCCAGAATGTACGCGACTCATCAAGCGCCCAACTCGGAGTCATGCCGGCAACCGTAACGGCAGCCCGCGTCACGAACTGACCGAATTCACGATTGAGTACTCTATCAACCAGCTTTTTGACCTCATCTGATCGGTCGCCCTCCAGCAAAGAAGTAAGCTCCTGTGCCAAATTCGCGACGGGTTGGGCGCCATCAAGGATCGACCATGCGCCCTCACGGTCGACGAGGCTTACCTGCCTATCAACGGGTTGCAGGCCAGGCACCCGATAGCCGAGCGTTGCCACGCCATTCTCAATCGTTGCCTCCCTGTTTACGAGCGACGAAGCAAAGTCACGCAAATAGACCGAAGTTGATAGCTGATTTGTGACTTCCTGAATCGCCGCGTCGGCGGAGACGATCTTCTCGGGTGGTGTGGTGGTGTTGTCGTTGGGGTTCGGATCGACAGGCGTGTCGTTGGTGTTCGATTTGACCACCGGCGCCGGTCCCCTGTCCGTTGTGTTGTCGTTCGCGGGGAGTTTGATCGGGTTCGAATTATCGGTGGTGGGGGAAACAGTCGTTGTGGCGACCAGTCCGCCGC
>JADFIX010000932.1 GCA_022566435.1 Planctomycetota bacterium | reverse complement strand
ACAGCTCCGACGACCTTCTCTTTACAATCGTTGAGAAAGACAACGAGAACGAGCTACGCGGTCATGGAGCCAACGGCTACTACCGCAGCGGCTTTAGCGGCACGAACTTCCTGTTCACCTATATGATCCTCTCTTCCTTCGGGCGCGGCGGCTACGGCTACAACACGTCTCCCGGCAGATACAACACCATGAGCAGGAACAGGACCAACTACCGGACCTCGTCCAGATACAGGTCCCAGGTCTCCAAGAACTCGTCCTACTTCAGCACGCAGCACCCACGCCGTCACCGGACCCACTCCCGTAAGCGTGAGTAGCTTCTGCACCACGAAATCGTCATGGGTCTTTGATTCCAAATTCTTTTCCACTTCGACGATGTCGGCGTTGAGCTGTTCCAGCCGACCCAGGTGACGGTCGAGAATCCAACGTGATGAATCGGGCAGCACGACGTTTCGCATCCAGCTGAACCAGGCCTTTCCCCAGCGGGGCGCCTCGCATTGTCGACGATGCTCACGCAACAACGAACGAATCCGAAGCTTGATCGCCCGCCGCTCGTTCACCAACTGACGCCGATATCGCACCAGGCGACGTAACTCGCGAACGGATTGCGGCGCCAGCCATACCCGCGGCACGTAACCGACACGTTGCAAGTCGGCCAGCAAGCGGGCGTCCGAATGGTCGGTCTTGTCTGGGTTCTGACGCAGACGACGTACGTATCCGGGATGAGCCAAGTGCACCTTCCAGCCGCCCTTGGCGATCAACTCCTCCGCGAAATCGGCAGCGCCTTCGCAGGACTCGATCGCCGCCCCCTGCACACAGCCGAAGCCCTCCGCGTAGTTTAGCACGCGTTGTACATCGTTGGCGCAGCCGCGATTGCCGAGAACTTGTCCGTCAACACCTTCCACGCAAACCCTCACTGAATCTTTGTGATAGTCCAAACCCACGAAAACCGGTATCCTGTCCATGCCCGTTGCTCCTTTGCTAGACCAAACTTATCCAGGGCGGTAGTCTACCGCCCGGAGCAACGGGCTTTCATCCCCATCTGATGGATGGCCCTCAATCACGCTCATTCGTACGCCATTCGTGCTACCGATTAGGGCGCACGAATCGGTTGCACGAATTCGGTCGCGCTTCACACTCCCTACTCGGTCGCGCTTCACACTCCCTACTCGGTCGCGCTTCACACTCCCTACTCGGTCGCGTTCAGGACCCGGTTTCGCCCGACGGAACATCGTTCACGCCGCGAGTGTCGGGTTGAACCCGACCTACGAAAACTGACAAAACCGCCGTGTTCAACCGAAAATCCTAGATTTGAAACGAGGCGCATACGGATTCGTATTTGTTGGTAGACTACAGGGGTGGCCGGTCCGACTCAGAGGGCGCCCGAAATTATCTAATTCGTGTTCGTTTCAATAGGCGAGGCAACCGACTAGGGCCACAACCCCGGCGACAGCGGGTGGCACGGCATCACGTCTAGCATTTCCGATACCGTCGAGGAGACCGACGACCGTCCCTTACGGAGGTGTTCAGTTACTTAACGATCCAATGCTCAACAAGGACTTGGCGTTTTCCCCGGAAGAACGACGGGCCTTAAAGCTTGAAGGTCTTCTCCCCTCGCGCCAACTGACGATCGAAGAACAGGTCACATTGGAGCTCGAGAAGTTTCGCTACAAGACCGATGACCTCGAGAAGTTCATCGGACTGGCGGCCCTGCAGGATCGAAACGAGATCTTGTTTCATCGGGTCTTGGTCGAAAACCTACCGGAACTACTGCCGATCATCTACACCCCGACGGCGGGGCTCGCTTGTCAGCGATACAGCCACATTTTTCGGCGACCGCGCGGGATCAGTATCACGCCGGACGATATCGACCGCATCCCGGAGCTGCTCCGTAACACGCCCTATCAAAACATTCGTTTGATCGTGGCCACCGACAACGAGCGGATTCTCGGGCTCGGGGATCAGGGTGCCGGAGGCATGGGCATTCCCATCGGCAAAGTGGCGTTGTACTGCGCCGCGGCCGGCATACATCCGACGCAGTGCTTGCCCATCAGTCTCGACGTCGGAACCAACAACGCGGACCTTTTGAACGATCCGCATTACATTG
>JADFIX010000051.1:3590-10599 GCA_022566435.1 Planctomycetota bacterium | reverse complement strand
AAGTGCCAATGTGGCTTTCAGCCCTGATGGTAAGTGGTTGGTGACCAGTGCGGCCGAGCACAATATCTGGCGGACAACTACCTGGCAACTAGCGGCCCGCTTTGAACGACCGGCGTATACGTTCCAACCGGGGCCGATCGCATTTTCACTCGACGGTCGCATAGTTGCCCTTGCCGGCCGGGACCCGTCGATCCAACTCGTCGACCTTGGACGGATGGAGACCATTGCCGAGTTCGAAACTCCCGGCATACCGAAAGTCAGCGCGGTTTCATTCAGTACAGACGGCGAGCGACTTCTGCTTCCGCTAGCACACATCGTCCATGTCTGGGACCTTCGTGCCGTTCGAACGGAATTGGCCGCCATCGATCTCGACTGGGACTTGCCGCCGTATCCGCCACGCACACTGGCCCCCTCGATGACGTCGCTGTACGTGGAAGTCATCCTCGGCGGAGACCTCATCGCTCCAGCACAAGATCCGGTTAATCCTCGCTGACATTTCATACAAAGCAAAGAGGAAATCACGATCGACATGGTCTAGCGACTTCCTGGACATCTAGCCGTGCTGTCCACCCGGACATTCTGTAGTTTCGTGCGCGAGTTCTCGCCATCATCTCCAGTTCTGTCGGTGACGAAGAGTAGTACCGGCGTAGCACGGCCGCAAATAACTATTCGAAGGAATCGGACGTAATCCGTAAGTCTGTTGTTTACAGCAAGTTACGGCGAGCATATTAGGACGTTGTGTGTCGAGCGACTGTCAGCGAAGCAGTAGGTCGACTTGGCGGATGACGGCACTCGCCTCTGGTCTCGGCGACGATTGACGAGTCGGCGAGTAACTTGTGCTGTATGCGCGCTCGCTGTTCGCAGGCAACGGATATTTGCAAGCCGATTCACCGTCGTCGAGTTTTTCGACGTGAAACGACCTCTTGGTAGCCAGCAAACGCCGGCATTTGGACTTGTACCGCAGGGCCGCGATTCCGGGTGGGACGGCCGGCGAGCCGCGGATCCTGCAATTCCTCTTGTGAAAACGCGGTTTCGTGAGCCACTACCGGCCTTGCGATACCTTTGATCGCATGTGTGTCCACGGAGTCGCTTATTCCGATGGTAAGCCAGCGCACGAGCGAGCGCGGCGCAACCGCTCAGTTCTCCATTTGCAGGATGATGGTAAGTACGTCGCTTGCAGGATCTAAGAGCGAGTCACTTGGTGGCGTTGCGTTGAACCCAAAGCGGTAGATACCGTTTTCGAACCTGTTGTGGGTCCTTAAAATTCGAGCCAGCCCAAGAGCAGCGGCTTTGGGCGTTCCCGCAGGAACCTGTTGGCGTTTCCCCGGTCGCGGCTATCGTCGTGGGGATTGACGCGATTCACGAAGCTCACGGATGCCCATTCCATGGAAGGCCATGGTGTTCCAACGGCGGGAATCCAAACATTTTCGGTTCCGAATTTCGACTACAAGCCAAACATCTTGTTATCGTGACGCTCCTCGTCCAAGTCCAAGCGTCGCTCGGCCAATTTGAGCTTCCGATTGATAGTTTCCTCTGAAGCTGGCTCAGCGCCTTCAGGTGGCCGACCAACAAGCCGGTTGAGCAACTCACGAGCCGCCTGAATGTTTCCTTCCTGGGCGCTCGCGATCAAAGATTTGATCACTGAGCGCAGGTCCTCCTCCGACACCATTTCGAGGATGAGCGAACGGACATTGGCAACTTGCCGAGCGTACGGATTTCCCGGCCCACCCTTGTTGCCCTTCGCAAATCGGCCACGCGCGTCTCGCTGGCCGTTACTACCGTTTGGTGACGGTGATTCTCGCACAGCTCGTCCTCTGTGATTTCAAGAAGCTTCGTTCTCGTGAGTGTAACCTCGGTAGTTGGCGAATCAACCGAGTGGACCAGATCCGTAGCGTAACGATCAGGCTGTCATTTCCATCGGAGGCGAAAGCGCTTCAAAATGCAGCTGTATGTACTACAATGCGCCGCCAGGCAATCGCATGCGAAAGAGGTACCAACGCGATGAACGAGACTCAAAATCAACCGCTGTCGTCCTTTCCGCAACGACGCTGTGTAGCCGACTACGGCGTAGTTGATCTACCGGAAACTTGGGAGCGCTTCACGATTCTATGCCGGAGCGCGATGGATGAACTGGCCCCCCTGATTAGTGACATGGCGCCGAGGTTCTCTGCCGAATGCGCGACTTTGGATTTTTCGGGATCGAGGAGTGAAGATTTTCACCGGATTGGCGACCGCGCAAGGAGCTGGGCCGTCAACGCCGTATGTAAACTTCGCGATCCATTCATGACACTTCTGGCGTCGCAGAATTCTCACGTGGACCGCGACCTCATTGAAAACACGATCAGACAAATCGTCTACTGTGGCGCCTATCTTGCATCTGATGCACGACTTCATTTCGGATTGCTGCCCGTCGACTTGTCCGACCGTCAAGTCGACGAGCTCACAAGAATGATTCAGAAAGAGATTGACAAATGGCTTCGTCTTTGGATTGATGACTTTCAGGACTGGGCCGAACCGCATCGGATCAAGAAATACCGTCCGTTAGTCGAGCTACACGGACCGGGCAAACCACCCACGGTCGACGGCAAGCCAAAAGCAGCGTTGACGGCGGCTCGGTATGCCGTTGTTGAGGCTCTGCTTACGGCCGGCCCGGCTGGGCTGACGACGGACGCTTTGGACAGCCTTAGCAAACGTCGCGGCGCCAGAGACGTTTTGAAGCGACTCGCCAGGTCGGATTCAGACTGGGAATCGGTTATCTTGATGCCTGGGTCCCCCGGCAAACACTATCGCCTGCGATTCGGCTAATCGCTCACTTCTACTCACTCTTTTTTTGGAATTATTGTGGTTTGCGCACTTTTCCGCGCACGAAGCAATCCGCGCGCGCTGGTATGAATCGGCTGTCGACTCGCGTCAGGTGACGCGTCTTGGCACATGACCTTGTATCGGAGTGCAGAGATGATCAATGTTGCGAGCGAGAGAACACTGTCTCTCACCGAGGCCGCGAAGCAGTTGCCTCGGCGCAGGGCTGGAAAACCAACTCACGTCGCCACGGTGTATCGCTGGGGAAGTCGCGGCCTTCGAGGCGTGAGGCTTGAAACGATTCAGATTGGCGGAACGCGGTGCACAAGCGTCGAAGCGCTTCAACGGTTTTTCGATCGCCTGAGCACTGACCAACTCACCGAACAATCCCTCACGCATGAGGGACGACGGCAACTCGTGTCTCAAGCAGCCGCAAGGCTTCGAGAACGCGGAGTCTAGAAAATTCGGCGGCCGCTGCCTGCTAAGCATTATGCGGCCGCCGAAAGGGAAAAGCCATAATGACCATTGATTCTAGCACGAACAAAGGATGCCGTGCAAGTGGCACGCGATGTGCCTGGACCACATGCCAGGCGCACGGCGGATGTGTTTCGCAATCCTCAAGCCGACAGGTATTGCGAAGGAATGCACTTCTTCACGTCGCTTTACCTGTCGTGATCATGCGTGGCAACCTGTTTCGGACCAACAAGCCCAGTCTCCTGGGTCATCCGGGTCTTCCGCACGAAGATCGGAAACCATCCAAAACGGCGCGCGGAGGGTGTCCGAAGTGAACGACTGGAAAGAAGTAACCCGCGCTCGAACTTGTCCGATCTGCGACAAGCCGGATTGGTGCGGACGATCCGGTGACGTGGTGCGTTGCATGCGTGTTTCAGAACCGCCGGTGCAATGGCGCGTTGTCAAACGCAACGATGACGGGGGCACTGTGTTTGCGCCAATTGATGCATCCCGGGCGAATCGTCCCATGGGCCGACCCGGAATACGAGCAGAATCCGGCGACTACTGGGAGAACTTGTCAGAGCAGTTCCGAAAATGTGCTTCTCCCGAGAGACTGGCGGAACTCGCAAAGGAACTCGGAGTGACGCTTCAGGCGCTTCTGGCCCTAGAAACGGGATGGAATTCGAAGCGTCGAGTCTATACCGTTCCGGAGCGCGATGGACGCGGACGTATCATCGGAATCGGGACTCGAGCGCCCGACGGCCGGAAACGATTCATGAAAGGCGGGAAGCGCGGGCTGATCGTCCCCCGCGACTGGCCTAGGCAAGAGACGCCACATCTACTCGTCGAAGGATCGAGCGACTTGGCGGCGGCGTGGACGCTCGGACTCTCCGCAATCGGACGGCCTCACGCACAGGGCGGTGTTCAGCACCTCGCGGAGTTGCTGAAAGACGGCCCCGTCCTAGTAGTCGGCGAAAACGATTCCAAACCGAACGGCCGATCTCCAGGCCGCGAAGGTGCCAGCGCAACAGCACAGCGGCTCGCCAATGAATGGAGTCGTCCAGTGGCGTGGACGTTACCGCCGAGCGGGGCGAAGGACATCCGTGAATGGCTGAATGCGCGTGAAATGGACCTCACCGACACCGTGGCGCTACGTGACGCCGGCGGCATGCTAATCCGAACTCTGACCGATGGCGCCATTGATGTTGCACCACAACTGAAACTTAGAACCGCTGATCCGTACCGTGAAACACCGGATGGAATCGTCCACGACCGGCCCAGCCGCGACGGTCCGTACACCGTATGCCTAACAAACTTTCGAGCCAGAATCGTCGGCGACGTCGCCTATGATGACGGAGCAGAAGCGATCCGAGTCTATGAGATGGAGGCGACTCTCAATGGGAATGTCAAGGCGTTTCGAGTCCCAGTAGGCAGCTTCGTTTCCATGGTCTGGCCATACACCAAGCTCGGTCCGAGTGCCGTCATTTATCCCGGCCAACTGCGGAAGGATCACGCCCGGACAGCAATTCAACTGCTCAGCGGAAAGGTTATCGAGCAGACCGTCTACACGCATACGGGCTGGCGGCAACATGGATCGCAATGGGTTTATCTGCACGCCAAGGGCGCAATCGGAGCGCAGGGAGCGGTATCGACCATTCAAACAGAGCTTCCTGACTCGTTAGCCTTATTCGTCCTGCCCGTGCCGCCGTCCGGCACCGACGTAACTCGCGCAGTCGCGGCGACTCTCGAACTTCTTGATCTGGGGCCGGACCGAATCATGGTCCCGCTCATTGGAGCGATCTACCGAAGCCCACTCGGACCCAGCGACTTCACGGTTCACCTTGCCGGTCAAACCGGGACATTCAAGACCGAACTCGCGGCGCTGGCGCAGCAGCATTTCGGTGCGGAGTTTTCCGCAAAGCAACTTCCAGCGTCGTGGAGCAGTACAGGAAACCATCTCGAGCAGCTCGCGTTTACGGCCAAGGACGCACTGTTGGTCGTCGATGACTTTGCCCCGAGTGGGACCGTGTCCGATGTCGCCCGTCTTCAACGCGAAGCTGATCGGCTCGTAAGGGCCCAGGGAAACCGGTCAGGCCGCGGACGACTGCGACCGGACGGTACTCCGCGACCCGTCAGGCCGCCACGCGGGCTCATCCTCTCAACGGGCGAGGATATTCCGCTTGGGCATTCTATCCGAGCGCGAATGCTCGTCCTGGAAACCTGCGAGGGTGACATCGACGTTGACAAGCTGAGCGAGGCCCAGTTCAACGCCGCGTCCGGGCTCTTCGCGAGCGGGATGGCTGGATTCCTGCAATGGCTTGCATCCCGGCGTGAGCAAGTACAGGCGAGACTCCGTGAGCGCATCCTGGAGCTCCGGCGATCCGCTCCGAAAGGCGGCCGGCACCGACGAACCGCCGACATTTTCGCGAACTTGGCGGTCGGTGTTTCCGAGTTCTTGAGGTTCGCACTCGAGGTTGGAGCCATCAACGCCGCTAGCCATGACGCCCTCTGGGCTCGCTCGTTACGCGCACTCGACGAGATCGTTAAGGCCCAGGAACAGCACATCATCAACTCGGATCCGGCGAAACGATTTATCGAGCTTCTAACATCCGTGCTGGCCTCGGGGTTGGCCCACGTTACGTCCCTTTCCGGTGCTGCACCGACAAGCTACGCGACATCGCTGTGGGGATGGCGGGAACGGCCGACAGGGACGCCCGGAGGGCCGCCTGTCGAACTCCAGGCACGTGGCGATCGAATCGGATGGCTCGATGGCGATGAACTCCTGCTGATACCCGCCGCATCGTTTCGAGCCGTGCAAAATATGGCTGGACCGGGCGGTGAACGAATATCCGTCGGCGAGAAGACTCTCTGGAAGCGTCTGGATGAGGCCGGGTATTTGGCAGCCAAGGAGGGCAGTGGGCGAAGGACCGTAAAACGCACCATCGATACGCAACGGCCTCGCGTGGTAGTACTTCGCGTTTCTGCGCTCTTTCCCCCAGATTCGGGGCAATCGGGGCGATTGGGGCGGGACGCCTCTGAACGAAAACTAGAAACCCGAACAGGCCCACACTTGCGCCCCGATCCAGCGGACTTCGATCCGAAACTGGAGACCGACAACGGGGCTCTCCCTACCAATGACGAGGAAGTGCCCTGATTGCCCCGAAAGCCCCGGTAATTGAGCGAAAGGACCATGCCATCAAGTCCAAACCGATTGGAGCCGACTGATGGCCGCGAGTAGGAGACGACCGTTGAGTCGCAACGAACCTGATCGTTTTCGGCCAAAGCGCCGACGTCAACACCGATATGCCGACTCGATCGCAAGGCTCGGTAGGTCGTATTGGCAGGCAATGGGAGCATTAACAGGAATACGAGGACCGTTGTGGTCGGGCATCGATAACGTACTCAGGTTTCCTGGCTTTGAAATCTGGAGACCCATGACTTACTTGTCGAGACACGGCGGCTTGGTCATTGATCCATCCGAGATCAATCCATACTTGCCCGTTGTAAAGTCCTCGAGGGTGGCCGACCTTCCGTACTGGCCGTCTTACGCCGCGATGAATCCTGAGCAAGATACATCTACCTTCGTTGGCTCGCATCCGGCCGCAATGTTCTTCCGCCCGGCGATGGCTACCTCTTCGTCCACTATTACGGTCTGGAGCGTCGAGCGATTGTCGATCGTACCGACACGACGGCTACATCCCACTAGATCGCACCGGCGCCGAACACCTGAACCTCCACCGGCTCGCCCTTGGCGTAG
>JADFIX010000051.1:0-3580 GCA_022566435.1 Planctomycetota bacterium | reverse complement strand
CTTCAGCCAGTGCTACGAACAAACCAGCCTGATCGTCACAACGAACCTGCCGTTTGCCGATTGGCCGCAGATCTTTGCGGAGGATGAACGACTGGCCGGTGCCTTGCTCGATCGCCTCACCCACCACGTCCACATTCTCGACATCACCGGCGACAGCTATCGACTCAAGGACAGTCTGAAGAAGAAAAACAGCAGACCCCGGAGGCAAGAACATGATCGCCATGGCAACGCAACTGGAAATGTTCACCCGCGCCGTTTTCCTGGGGGCTACTCGCCCCCAGACCCCTCGGCTTCAATCCCCTCCTCTGGAGGCTGACGCCGGCTCGATACCACCACGTCATTCGCTACCATTACGACCACGGTGGGCATCTGAAAAGGAGAAAACGACCGACGGTATCATCAAGGACCATGGACACGAGGGACCAGGACAGTATTCTTCACAACCAGGTGGCTTCATTTTCGATGCGCATCTGGCTCATTTTTCGATTGCCGTTTCCAGGCCCGAAGGATTCGCCACAAGATCAGGAAGAAGTATGACGAGTTTCTATCCATCGGGTTGCTCAACGTCGCTATTGAACGAAACGTGTTGGACCTCGACGGAGCCGAGCATGCGTGCCGGGAATTGGTCAAGACTATATCCGTTGCTGATACGTGATGATCCACGGACTTGGCGGGATCGGATGGACGTATGGACGTCCCGAACACGGTCGATGCCAAAGGACGGGACGTTGTTGATTGCTCGTTCCACCGTTGCGGATTCGAGTACCGCCGCGCCGCGCGGTGCCACGCTGCGCGTCAAGCGAGGTGCCATCCCCTCGGCTTCAGCTCGAGTACGCCGGCATACCGAGCGAGAGCAGCTCTTGCCGCCTCGCCATCCCGAGCTGTAGCAGGACGAGACGTGTTCGTGCCTTCGAAGCGGCACGACAAGACGTGCAGAATCCCCTTCTTACGGTCGGCCTTGAAGTCGAATCTCGCCACGAGACTCGCTCCGGCGAGCACGGGCATGCAGTAGTAGCCATGGGTGCGTCGTGGTGCCGTTGAAGTCCTCGAGTACTTGGTTGAAATCGAAGAGGTGTCTGACGCGGGCCGGTAGGAGAGGGTGGTTGGTCCTCATCGGACGGACATCCCACGTGGACGAGCCGGGCCTTTCCGTACAGATCGTTGCCGATGCCCGCACGCCGCGAATCGGGGATTCGCTCTGCGGTTCAGTCGGCACGATCATCTCAATGTACAATCAAGGACGATGGCGCACACCTCCGCCCGTCGTCCCAATTCATTCGTCAGCTGTTTCGCCTGATCGTTCAGTTCTTGCATGGCTTCATCCTGAGAACGCCAAGGCGTGTTTCTTTTTCGGTAATCCTCGTTGTCCCATCCATCGCACAAATACCAACCGACAACGTACATCCCGTGTTCGCACTGATTGTCGGTCAGGTAGCGATCTACGAGTTGCGTCTTCATTGCATCCTTGACTTCTCGGTGCCAGCACCCCTTGACTTCAATAATGACGGTAAGTATGTCCGTACCGTCCACACCTCGCTGGCGCAATGGTGCATGTATCTGAATGTCCGTTTCTTGTCCGGCTTGTCCGTTCGCAGTCTGTCTTCGTCGGATCTCCACTTCGCGATTAACAACCACGCCTTGCCCCTGAAGGTCGCGCCGCAAGTGCCTTGCCACGTCGTCGGATAAGTGATTCTCCTCCTTCGGGCGCATCGTTCCTTCCCGAACTCGATCCCAAAGGTTTGTTACTGCGGGAGTCGTTCCCTGGAGCTCTTCTTCGTACCGTCCAAGAGATTCCGCGATTAAAGAAACTAGGTCTGACGTCGAACCGATGAACCGATGCATTCGATCCTGAACGAGTGCTAGTAGCTCGGTTGGGCTTGGTGGTACCCAGGCGTTTCGCCTTCGATTGCGCTGGGCCTCCAAAAAAACGTCGTGAAGCCACGGACATTCGCTGTGGGCATCCCGCAAGCACCGGATTGTGGTGCACCCAGCCAAGGTACCCCGGCTGGATAGGTGGGTTATCAACGCGTCGCGCCACCGACGTACACTGTCGGTTGGGCCGGGATGGTAGGGTCCTTGCCGCACCGGATCAGTGGTGGGTCCATAATGCCTAAGCAGCCAGCCAATAAGCGGGCCAAGCTGTTGTTCCGTCAACTTCTCGGCGATAGCAGCACTTCGCCGATCGAAGTCGTGTGCGACTCTACAAAGCACATGCCGTGCTAATTCAGTGTGTTGCTCCAGTACGCCCCACACAATGTCCCAGCCAGCGTCCTTTGCGAACGCGATCAATGCGATTGCCGCCTCTGGGCACAGGCGCGGCCACTGATCCGTGCCAAGACGCTGCGGCATCAGCATGGATACTGCCAGTTCTCCAGCTTGTTCACAATCGTGACGAATCAGCCACCCTAGAAGGTGCAGAAAAACCTCTCCAGAGCATCTCTCGTCCTGGAGGAATTGAAGAACTCGTGTAGCAAACTGCTCGTCAAGGCAGTATTCAAGTGTATCGATCAGGCCCCAATCTAACGTCAACCGTGAACGTTCAATCAATGCTATCGCCGCATCACGAATCGCGTCAGGACAGCCACGGTAGGCGAGTTCAGCTGAACTACGTTTCGTTCCCTTGTCGCCAACCGGAGCGATCAACAATAATGGTCCTATCACGCGCCAACGTGACGCGTCGAGCGTCGAAAGGAATCCCAGGTCTTCCTCCAACAACAATTGCACGGCCAACGCAGGAGCCCGATCCGAAACATATTGCTCATCACGCGTGTAGGGATTGTCCTGACACAACGTACCGTCTCGCAGAAACTGGCGGGCAGCTTCTACGATCAGTTTGCGGGTTTCGTCATTAGCAACTTTCCATCCAGGATGGTCATGTACACTCTCGCGACATATCGCAAGGCCATGCGGCTCATTCTCTTTGAGGCTCAGTTGATCCATGAGGACGCAGAAGAACTCGGATTCGCCGGCTAGGCAACGTTTCAAGGCAATGTCAACACGTTCTGCGGCCGGGGGATCCAGTCGCCTCGTCATTGACTCAAGATACTCCGGATGCCGTGCACGCTCCTCTTCACGATACCGATCCCGCATCGCTGTAGCTTCCGGCGAATCCAGAGTGACGCACTCTGGCCACGGCAGGAGTCCAGCTATAGCGCTGCATCCCGTCTTGTATTCAAACCACAGCTGTAAGTTCTCGCACTCAAGCGGGTTGAAGATGAAGGATGCTAGCTTCACCCACTTCGAAGTGTGGTTGTCATCATCCTCTCGAACACGCCCGAAGATCCAACGAATGTCTTCAGGCATTACAAGGGATACGCCGCCGAACAGCAGGTACGCTGCGTCACGAGGAGATTCCATCTGCCCAACGATCGCGTCCACCAGTGATCGCCGTTGCCCAGTGTCAATTTCTCTGACAATGCTACTGTCGTCGCTCGTCTCCCGCGTAGCTCCACCCCTTTGTTTGACGAATATGCGCCGGGAGTCGGGTGTGTGCTATTTTTAGTTGAAATTTGAGACGAACGGCCCCATGAATGACGGTGGTTTTTGAGAAATCCATCAAACAAGGAGCCGTGTCATGAAG
>JADFIX010000931.1 GCA_022566435.1 Planctomycetota bacterium | reverse complement strand
GCCACGGAAATACAGTATCTGCGGCCACACGAACGGAGCGGGCACGACATTTCGCTGGCTGTTAACATTGACGCGGGCGTGTCCATCGAAGAAGTCGTCAGCCCAAGCCATGTGGTGGCCGTGAGCACTCCAGCGCCTCAGCAGGCGGAAGTTGTGCTGAGCACCTTCGACACCATTCCAAACAAGGACTTCGTCCTGCGATACAAGGTGGCTGGTGATAGGATCAAATTAGGGCTAATGATGCAGGAGCACGATGAACGTAGCTACTTCACGCTGATCATCCACCCGCCCGAGACCCTCTCGGCACTTGCTCGCAGTCCGATGGAAATGATCTTCGTGTTGGACTGTTCCGGCAGCATGAGCGGGAAGCCCATTGAGCAGGCCAAGGTTGCCATCGAGCGGGCACTAAAGCAACTGCAACCGGACGATACATTCCAGATCATCCGCTTTTCGAATGATGCATCGAAGCTCGGCCCGGAGCCGGTTCTTGCAACCAGGGAATCTGTCCGCAAGGGAATTCGATACCTTCGGTCGCTGCACGGGAGCGGCGGCACGCAGATGATCGAGGGAATCAAGGCGGCCCTGGACTTCCCACACGATCCACGAAGGCTGCGTTTCGTCTCCTTTATGACGGACGGCTTCATCGGCAACGAGACCGAAATCCTGCGTGAGGTGCATGACCGCCTCGGAGCGTCACGCATATTCAGCTTCGGCGTTGGGTCTTCTCCGAACCGCTACCTGCTCAACCGCATGGCCAAGCTCGGCAATGGTGCTGTTGCGTACCTCGGTCTCAATGACAACGCGGGACGGGTGATGGATCGGTTCTTTGACTGCATCAGCCATCCGGCGCTGGCCGACATTGAAATCGATTGGGGCGGGAACGAAGTGACGGATGTGTTTCCCGAACGCGTTCCCGCTCTATTCGTAGGCCGTCCGGTGATCCTGACGGGTCGTATGGGTAATCCTGCCGAGACGACGATCCGCGTGACAGGCCGCGTCGGCGATTTGACACACGAGATCCTGCTTTCCGTTGATCCAACTAAGGAATCAATCTCGCATAGGGGCATCACCTCGGTCTGGGCACGGATGAAGATCGCCAATCTCTACGATGCGAGCACATGGAAACCCAATGTCGGGCTTTCGGAACAGATCAAGGCGGTCGCTCTGGAATTCGGGCTGGTGTCAGCCTATACCGCCTTCGTATCCGTCGATTCGCATACCCGCACAACCGGCGACCACGGAACGACGGTCCAGGGGGCCGTGCCTGTTCCCGACGGTGTGAAGTACGAAACGACTGTCCAGAACTAACCTCGTATAGATGAGAGAACCAGTTGCCTATAGGCTACGGCGAAGATCAGTTAACGTGGGGATGGCCGAGCGATATGAACGCCGGATGAAAAACGTAGCGTTTGGGCGGTTCCGGCGGTGGCCGCGAACGGCTTCGGCAAAACGCTTGCCGCTCATGAACGTACTGCTGATGAAGTAACGTACGTCGCTCCCCCGGGATTTCCCGTGGAAGGATCAGTGGCCGGGCCTCAAGGCGGTTGGCATGGCGGTTCGCTCGACGGAGCAAGCCGACGGCACGATGAACGGCGACACGTAACACCGCTCGTCTTTGCGTCCATGGCTCATGTCAACGGTTTGACATTCCCGCGTCGGCATCTTCAGAAGAGCGTCTTGACGCTCATCGTCGATCGCCACGATGCCCTTGCCGGCTACGCGATCACTCACCAGGCTCGCGATCCACGTGTTTCGACCTGCTACGTCGACGACTGGAGGCGCAACTGGATCACAAGGGGACACGGGAGTTCTTACGTCACCATCGCAAAGCCCTGAAGCTGCCAACCATGCACGACGAATGCGAGAAGATTGCCGGGCGCTGTGCCACCGACAACGCCGATCATCTGGCTTTCCTGCTGCAACTGTGCGAGCTGGCCCAAGTTAGACACTTTTCACGATTTTGCGACTTTTTTCGCGTACAGATCTTTGTTTTGGCATGTGCTACGGCGCTATGAATCGGTCTGCGCCGAGGATCGGCAATACTGTCTGGTTCATCTGGTAGTTCCAGTCGCCATGGAATCGGTGTGGTGTCAATCGGAGTTGACTCAGTTGTTCTTGGGTGACTTG
>JADFIX010000050.1:9207-10680 GCA_022566435.1 Planctomycetota bacterium | reverse complement strand
CGAGCCCTGGACGCCGAAAGAAGGGCCAATGCGCAATCCGAACAGGCCCGCGCTCAGCGCCAGCGGGCCGAGGCCAACGTTCGGCTCATTCGTCGTCCTTGGAAACCGCGGCGAAATCCCGTGGTGACCGCTAGGTTTTCGAATGATCGCTATGCATCGTGGAAACACTTTCTCGACGCCGCCAACTGGGACATCGACTTCACGTAGCCGCGCTCTCTTTAGACGTCACGTATGCTGTACGGACGGCACCGACCGGGCAACATCCCGTGATCGAGTCACGGGGCAAACGCCTGGTTTTATAGACCCGAAAGGGATCGGTCCTATAAACGCAACGGCATCACAGGAACCAGCCTGAATACGATTCCTGTCCGCATTTGACATGAAGACCGCTTATCTCTCCTCCGATGATACTTGAATGAGAAAGGGTGTGATCCTAGTCGACGGGCGGACCCGATAGGAGATCCCTTGGACAGTGGAACTCCCAACGCGCGTACCTGACCAACGGTACCGGATCATTTCCGGTCCGGTGCAGGCCATACTCGCTTTCGAATTATCGGGCGAAGGGGAACAGGTTGATTGATCAAGTGCGAGTCGATGTTGCCATCGTGGAAGACGATGCGGACCAGTGCGCACTCCTTGCGCGCATAATAGAACGGGCGGGGTTTTCGGTCGCCCGTGCGCGATCCGTAGAAGGCGGGGAAGCGCTGATCAAGAACGAATCTCCGAAAATACTTCTGTGCGACTTCGATCTTCCTGACGGGACCGGCGTTGATCTGTGCAAGTCCGCCCGGAAATTCTCCGATCGCAGCTCCTGTTATCTGATGTTGATCAGTTCCAGTACCAGCTGCGACCTATCGGCCGAGGTGCTTAACGCCGGGGCCGACGACTATTTGAAGAAGCCCGTCATCCACGACGAGCTCATCTCCCGCGTTCGCGTCGGCATGCGCATGAGCTGCATGCATGAGCAGCTTCGCGCTGCCGCGGTCACCGACGGCCTGACCGGTCTCTACAACCACGACCACTTCAACCGTCTCCTGGAAAGTGAAATGGAGCGGTCACGCCGGTACGGAAATCCCTTGGCGTTGATCATGGTGGACATGGATCACTTCAAGGCGATTAATGACGCCTACGGGCATCTGGCCGGCAATGCCACCCTGGAAGCCGTGGCGAAGGTGATTCGCGCTGGTATTCGAGAAATCGACACGCCGGCACGCTTCGGGGGCGAAGAATTCACCATTATTCTTCCGGAAGCACGGGCGGTGGATGCCATCCAGGTCGCGGAACGCATCCGAGCGCGAACCGGGTCCGGCCAGCACGGTGACGATGATCGTTCCGATGCGCGCGCAACCAGGCTCCGAGTTGTAGTAGTGGCGCTGACCACCGGCGATCGCGCCGATGATCAGCCAGATCACGAGCACGACTCCGAGGACCCGCATAGCAGCCTCCGATCATTCCGGGGCGGTCGCGGTGAGC
>JADFIX010000050.1:0-9197 GCA_022566435.1 Planctomycetota bacterium | reverse complement strand
GAAGCCGTTGTCGAGCAAATGAAAATCGACAAACCCGACTGGTGGGACGGCAAAGGCGATATCGAAGGATTTGAATCTCGCTTCAAACGGCTTACAGCGGAACTTCCAGTGTATGCAGAGGAATCGAGCATTGACGATCCGCGCGTCATTTCATCCGCCGATTTGGTCGACCTTGCGGATCGAGCGCTCTATTCCGCAAAACATCAAGGACGCGATCAGGTTTCGTGCAGCTACGAACTCGACGAAATGGCGGATGTCACCGCCACCATCCAATCCGATGAAATCGACTGGCTGCGCAGAAGGCTGACGGCGCTAAGCGTACGCGCGAAGGACGTCTACATGCAAAGCGTCGCCGCGCTTCTCCAAACGCTAGACGAAAAGGACCCGTACACCGCACGACACTCGATCAACGTCGCGTACTACGCCCAGCAGTTGGCCGAACAAATGGGCTGCTCGCAAGCCACGATCAAAAGCGTATGCAACGCCGCGCTGTTGCACGACATAGGCAAAGTCGGCGTGCCGGACCGCATTCTAAACAAACGCGAACCTCTGACCGACGTCGAACGAATGGTACTCGGCCAAGTGCCGCTCATCGGCACGAGGATCGTCGATCATCTGCGCATTCTGGAGTCGGAACAGCAAATCATTCGTCACCAGCGCGAGCATTTCGATGGTAGCGGCTTACCGTCCGGGCTTAAGGGCACAAAAATCCCCATTGGCGCAAGGATCCTCCTTGTCGCCGACGCATTCGATGCCATGACGACGGACCGCGCCTACCGCAGGCGTCGCGCTATCGACGAGGTCGTAGAAGAACTGCATCGACTCGCGGGAAAGCAATTCGATCCGCGGGCGGTCACCGCACATCGCCAATGCCTGAACACGTTTCGCTCGGATTGGGAAAATCGCATCGACGAAACCGTCCGCGAACTCCAGGTCCCCTCCGGAGGTCGGTTGGCGAACGAATTCAGCCAATCCACGGCTCAAGCCCGAAGGTAGTTCGGCCTCTATCCCGGGTTTCGCCGCTGCGACCGTGCAAGACATTCATCTCGCCGACGAGTCTCTTTGCCAAACGTGCCCTGCATGACCTCCGAATGATGCAAAGAAAAACGGTGGTTCGCGATTCCGTCCCGTGCCAGCCGCTTTTCTCAAACGAAAGCGTCGTTATAATCGCCTACGATTGCGGTGGCCGAATGTAGCGACTGTCGGTAAGTCCGGTCGGTCTGCCGATGCGAAACGGATTGATTACGATCATGGACGATCGCAGCCATCTCGTCACCGAACACCGCAACCCCCGGTCGCACCATCTCGATACCCTCACCACCCAGGCAGCCTTCGATTTGATCAATTCGGAAGACGTAAAGGTGGCCGCGGCGGTGGCCGCAGCGAAAAAAGACATCTGTCGCGCGGTGGACATGATTGTCGCGGCGTTTCAGGCCAATGGGCGGCTTATCTATGTCGGCGCCGGCACGAGCGGACGACTGGGCGTGATGGATGCCGCCGAGTGCCCACCTACATTTCTCACCGATCCTGAAATGGTCCAGGGGATCATCGCCGGATCAGACGCGGCGCTCACTCGTAGCGTCGAGGGCGCAGAAGACCATTCGGACGACGGCGGCAACGCCATCCGCGAGATGAATGTCGGACCGCGCGACGTCGTGTTTGCGATCACCACCGGCGGAACCACGCCGTTCGTACATGGGGCTGTTCGAGAAGCACGGAAACAAAGCGCCAAGACGGTCTTCCTGGCGTGCGTCCCCGCGGCACAGGTGCCGGACGAAGCCGACGTATCCATTCGTGTCATCACCGGACCGGAAGTCGTCACCGGGAGCACGCGGATGAAGGCCGGCACCGCCACCAAAATGGTCCTCAACATGGTCACCACCATTTCCATGGTCCGACTCGGCAAGGTCTATGGCAATTTGATGGTCGACGTCGACGCCGGTGTGAACCGGAAATTGATCGATCGCGCCGTGCGAATCGTAAGGTGCGTCACGAATTTGTCAAACGATGCGGCAAGAGAACTCCTGCAAGCATCGAAATGGCACGTCAAGCCGGCGCTCGTCATGCACGCCCACGGTGTCGGGTTGGATGCCGCACAGGCACTGCTCCGCGAGGCAAGGGGACAAGTCAGCGGTCTACTGGGAAAAACGACGCATCCCGAAAGTCATGCCGGCGTCCCGGTCGTCGGGTGTGCCGATGGGCACCATGCATAGAGAACGGAGATCGAACATGCAAATGATGAATGAACGAACGAGTGGCACCGGCGCCGCACGCTTGATCCGCCTGATGTTACTGGGGGCGTTGCCGATCGCCACGTTGTCGGGGACCACGGGATGCCACGGACCGAAGCGTTCCCAAGAATGGGGAGATGCCGGAAATCAGGCCATCAAGGCCGTCTGGGTGACACGATGGGACTACAAATCGCCAAGCGACATCACCGCGATCATGGACGCGTGCCGCAGCACCGGCTTCAATACCGTGCTTTTTCAGGTACGCGGCAACGGGACGGCCTTCTATCGCTCCAAGCTGGAGCCCTGGGCGGACGAACTGGGAGGACGCGACCCCGGGTTCGATCCGCTCGCGGTCGCTTGCCAACAAGCCCACAAACGGGGCCTGAGCCTGCATGCGTGGGTCAATGTCATGCCCGGTTGGCGCGGCAAGACCCCCCCCGCCAATCCGCGTCAACTCTATCATGCCCGGGCAAATTGGTTCTGGAGAGATTCGCGCGGGCGACGAGAACCGCTCGGATGGTATAACAGCATCAACCCTTGCTACCCCGAGGTGCGCCGCTACCTCGTCGACGTCATGCGCGAAATCGTCGCCGGCTATCCCGTGGACGGTCTTCATTTGGACTACATCCGATTCCCCAATGAATGGAACAAATCTTATGCCCAAGGGACTCCCGTCCCGGACTATCCGCGCGATCGACGAACCCTCGCACTCTTTCAAAAAGAGACCGGACGAACGCCGAATTCATCGCCCCAGGCGTGGAATCAGTGGCGTACTGAAAAAGTCACACAACTCTTGCGGGACATCCGCCGCATGATGAAAGCGGAAAGACCCAAGGCCCGCCTGACGGCGGCCGTCGGATCCGACCCGATCATTGCGAAACGGACTCACTTTCAAGATTCTCGCAAGTGGCTTGCCGAAGGCCTGCTCGATGCCGTGTTCCCCATGAACTACACCGCGAACATGGCGGAATACGGAAACCGACTTCAGAACTGGCGACGAATGCGACCGGGGGTGCCGGTCGTGATGGGCGTGATGGCCGACAATCGCGACGGTGCCACCGTCAAAAGGCAATTGCAAGAGGCCTATCGCGCCCATCGCCATGCGGCGGTATTCGCGTACAGCTCCCTGTTCGACAAACTTGACGGCCGCGGGCGCCCCATACGCGATGAAGGCAGTGCGTTGCGGGCCGCACGTCGCCGCGACGTGATCACCGCACTCAAACGCTTGCCCGGACGACGAACGTAGGCGCACGCGCTTCGAAAGGCGAATGATCGATGATCTTGATTGGTGTGGATGTGGGCGGCACGCACACGCGGGTAGGCGCCGTAGACGGTGCCGGTCGCCTGCTTCGCACGACTCGTCTATTGACTCCCTCCGGTGCCGACGGTGCACGACTTGTCGCGCTGATTGCGCGGGCATTCCGAAAGATTACGGAACCATCGGGTGAGTCGATCGACGCCGTCGGGTTGGCACTACCGGGCCTTGTCGATGCGAAGACCGGGCGACTCATCCGGTCGGTCAATCTCACGAACATCGAAGGCAATCCCATCGCAGATGCGCTCGGTGTCGAGATCGGCTTGCCGGTGCACTTACTGACTGACATCCAAGCCGCCACGTGGGCGGAATATGGGGCTCTCGATCCGAGACCCGGCCGGTTCGTCCACCTTCGACTAGGGACCGGTGCCGGCCTTTGCGCGGTTCTGAATGGGCAACTGGAGGCCCAAGACCCGACGCGCAGCACACACCATCCATTGCTTGTCGTCGACCCGGCCCCGACGGCTGCGAAGTGTCCCTGCGGGCTGCGTGGCTGCCTCGAAGGATTCGTCGCCGCCCCAGCGCTTGTCGCACGTATGAGCGAGCACGTGGGCTGCGGGGAGTTGCGCGAACTGCAAATGCACTATGACGCCGGCGAATCATTCGCGCTTGCCATCATCGATCTTGCGGGCGATGCGCTTGCAGTCGCTCTCGAAAATGTGAGCCGCACCTACGACGCTGACGTCGTCTCGGTCGGCGGCGGTGTGATCATGGCACTTCCTTCGCTTCTGGGCCGCGCCGTCGAGGCGTACGGCGCGAGACTTCACGCTGATCGTTCCCAGAAACGAAGTTCGATTCGCGCCGCTCAATGGGGAGACGACGCCGGCGTTATGGGCGCGGCCCGCCTCGCCGCGAGACCGTTATTTGATTCGACGCTAGTGTTCGGACACACGTGATTTGAGGGTGGCATGTGGTGCCATGGGTGGCATGGGTCCCGACGTACATCGGGATTTGCCCGTGCTCATTCGATCGCCGGGTGCCATGGTCAAGCGAAGCGCCGCCATGCGGGATTTGAGAGACGGCATGGCGGCGCCCGGGAATACCGGGCTTGGCCATGGCACCCAGAATCTTCCCGGCTTGGGCATGGCACCCATCGCACCCATGCCACGCATGCAGCGCAACCCTCACCATTCCTTCTGCGTCCGTCTCGTTTCGATTTGAACGAAGTCGTGTGTCGTGCCATGGTTCATGCCCGGGCAGGACTCGGCGGCCGAATCCCAGGCTTCCGACGAACTGAGGTTTGAATTCCAGAACGGCCACGTGCGGCATTGCAAAGGCCTCACGGGATAGATCGAACACATGCGCTTACCGCCCTCACTCTTCAGAAAGATGCAATCGCCGCCCTTCTTCTCCGTGAGGCTGTATCGCAGGGTCACGCGGCGGAGTTGCGATTTGTCGAGCCAACCGTCGGTCCGGCCGAGGAATTTCGAGATTCGCTTGATTTCCTCCTTCGTCACCCAGACGTATCCCGGCGGACCGGTGCAGCAGTTGCCGCACTGCGTACAGGTAAACTTCAACCCGTCGCGGTACCACTTCTTACTCTTACCCACTACAACGCCCACCGATCTATCTCCGCAGTACTTGGTCGCCTGTCCCACCTAGCTTAGCTAGTTCGGCCCGAGAAAAACCGCCACAACGGCGCAAATCGCACGGCCTGTATACACTCAGCACGTACTCTAGACCCTCGTCCCGCTTCCGTCGAGGCGGACGTCGCGAAGTACGCGCGTTCGGCGTCGCGAGCAACGGCCGGCGCGATGATTTTCTCGGACCTAGGAAGGCCCCATGGCGATCATTCTCGCAAGTCTAGGTCGGCGGCGGACCTGTCGAAGGATGATACATGAAGATCGTGCCGGCCAAGGTGGAATTCCCGAAAAGCGACAAACTCGCCCGGGGAATTCGCCAATGCCTTGACTCTCAAAGCCGCGCGCCCGCACCACGGCTGAACGACACGGACGAAGCCGGTCGAATACTCAAGGCACCGTGCAAGATTTCTCTGGACCCCCCTAAGAGCCCAACCGCCGTGATCTGGACAGGCAAATTGCACGGCGTCACGGAAGATGGCACGGCGATCTTGGTCACGAGGCGGATTGCACCTGGCTCGTTTGCATGGATCGAGGTGCAACTACCGGCCGGCGGTACGGCGCAACTGACGGGGCACGTCGTCGATACCGCAGCACTCAGCGAGCGCTGCCATCTGACGCGCATCCGCTTCAGTGACATCGGTTCGCCGATGCCCCCCGCAGAGGCCGATCATCAGTCGGTGCCTCTTGAACTCGACGGGCGGGCGAAAACGACACCCGCCACTGCCCCACGCAAGAGCAGACCGGAACCGGAAACACGAACGGAGAGACATAATCGGCGAGAGCGGGACTTGCGAATGCTTCGATCCGTCGCCAAGAATGGAATTTCGAACAAGGAAACCTTTCGCGACGTGGCACGCCTGACGATTTCGCCGGACCATCTCGTTCGCCTGGCGACGATCCCCGCACTGTTTGAGATTCGCGGATCGGAAGCCGAACTCGCACTCATCAACCTCCTTCGAGACCCCAACGCCACGGTCCTGGCAGAAGCAGCGGAGATGTTGGGCCACCTGGACGCCGAACGGGCGATCACCCCGCTGACCAAGCTTCTCGATCACCAAAGTGTGACCGTGCAATTGCGCGCTGCCGAAGCGCTGGGGCGGCTCCGCGATCAATCCGGTCTACCGGTGGCCGTCAAGTTCTTGCGGTCCGACCATGAACATACGTCACTTGCGGCGCGGGCTCTCGGTGCGATCCTGGGCGAGCGCTTTCGACCCGGTCAGCGCGGGGTTAACGACGCGAGACTCTTCTTGAAGCAACGATAATGGAACGGGGATTGAGCACACAGGCGACGACAGCCGCAGTCCCGGATGCCGTAATGGAATCACTATGTCCCGACACAGTTTCACCCTGACGCTCGTCTTCGGGATCATCGTGCTGATGTTTCTGCGTCTCCCACAAATGGTGGCCGAGCAGGACTACGTGCTGAATACCTACCGAGCGCTCGTCGAAGTCGATGCCCTGGCCAAGCAGCGATACGTGGAGCCCATTATCGATGATCGGCTTGTCGTCGGGGCGATGCGGGGAATGCTCCGGCAACTAGACCCGTACAGCGCCTACCTTTCGGCAGATCGGCTGGCGGCGATCGAGGCGAGAATCGAGGGTGAATATGCCGGCATAGGCGCGGAAATCGGCATGAGAAACGGACGTCCCGTGATCATCACGCCTCTGGATGGAAGTCCGGCGGCCCAAGCCGGTGTACGCGCCGGCGATCGAATCGTAGCCATTGACGGGCGAAAGGTCCGCGCACTCAGCATCCCGGAGATCGATAGCGCCCTGCGCGGTGAGGCCGGGACGACCGTACGGCTCACTCTGCAGCACGCTGATGCACAGATCAAAACCGTGGTGGAGGTGGTGCGCGATAAAATCCTTATCGAAACGATACGCGGCTTTGCGAAACGCCCTGATGGGACATGGGATTTCATGATCGAACCGGATGATGGCGTCGCCTATGTGCGGGTGAGCAGCTTCCACAAGGCGACTGCCCGCAACTTTGATCGCGCATTACTTGAACTGATAGAAAACGGAGCTTCCGCCATCATACTCGATCTGCGTTTCAATCCAGGCGGAATCCTGGCCGAAGCGATCCACATGGTCGATCGATTCGTTTCGGATGGTGTGATCGTCTCAACAGTCACGCGGCGCAGCGTGGAACACGATTTCACGGCTTCCGCCTCTCACACGATCACCGACTGGGATCTGATCGTGTTGATCAACGGCGGATCAGCCAGCGCGGCGGAAGTGATGGCCGGTTCGCTTCAGGCCCATGGCCGGGCGATCATCGTCGGCGAGCGGAGTTTTGGGAAGGCGAGCGTTCAGCGAATTATTCGACTGACCACACACAACGGCGGAGTGAAGCTGACAATCGCCCACTATCGGCTGCCGAACGGTAGGATCATCCACCGCCTCCCAAACGCCTCCCCGGACGACGACTGGGGTATATACCCTGACGTGGAAGTCGTCTTGTCGCAGAAGGAGCGAGACGCCGTCCAGCAATCGCGTCTTGCCACAGGACCGTTCCCGAAAGATTCGGTTGGGAAGAGTGCTGTCGCGAATACTCCCCTGGGTCGCGCGACGGCGGAAATCGAACGGGACCGGCAACTCACCACCGCGCTCGACTTGTTGCGCCGCATGCGACAGGGCGAGGACGTGTCGCAGGCGACCCGCAACTAGCGGGGGTTCCCATACGTGCTTACCAGCACGGGATATTGTCAGATTCTGACGGGCCGGACAAGAGTGAAGATGCAGCCATTTCTTGGTTAGGGATTGTTCTTGCCCACTTCAACCGGCTCGTCCGGACCCTTGCCGTTGTTCTTCAACTGCGTATACTTGTCGGCTAGCGCATCGAGCTTCGGCCGCAAGTCCGCCTGCGTATACCAACGACCTCGAAGCATGACCCCAACCTGCTTGGAGGCATTCGCAACATCGTCGAGCAGATTGGCATTAACGAGAATCAGATCAGCCCGCCTCCCAATGGCTACGGTTCCCCATTCATCCAGCGCATTCATAAACTCCGCGGCATCGTGCGTTGCGGCTTTGATTGGCTTCGTACGGTGTCAAGCCGGCGTCCACGAAATGTGCGAGTTCTGCGTGGACCGAGAATCCCGGAATGACAAAAGGATTCGGCGTATCCGATCGGCAAGATCCGGAATCTTCGAGCGATCGGCCTGCTCGTAGGGATCGAGGAACATGCCGCGCCAATTGCGCTTACTGCTGTCACCCCACATATCCACTAGTTGCACTCGGACCGCTGAATCGTCGGGTAACAGGGCGTAGGTGAAATCGATCAGGTGCTCAAACGATTTCTGTCCGCTCGTTAGCGCCCGCTCGAGGCCAATGCGCGTTGGAACATGACCGTAGACAGGAAAATCGTGCGCTCTTGCCGCGTCTAGGATGGCCTTGTAAACATCCGGAGAGAGGTTGGTGAACACCTTCATTCCGTCGTAACCTGCTCGCTTCTGATCGGCTACTTCATTCGCCGCCTCCTCAGGCGTTCTGACGACGCTACTCCCTTTCCAGAAGGGCGGGTCGCCGTCAGTGATCGGGCCGACGGAATAGATGTTCGGTCCAAGCATGTCACCATCGTGGATTCGCCTGCGCCATTCGAGGTGCACCGGTTGACCCCACATGTTCCGCACGGTCGTTACCCCTGCGGCCAAGAAAACGACAAGCGCATCGGGATTCGCCTCTTCGTCGTGCGCGAGATGTGCATGCATGTCGGCAAGACCGGGCATGAGGTACTTGCCGGTTCCGTCGATACGGACCGCTGCCTCCGGTATTGGCATCGCATCTGCCGGGCCGATAGCGAGTATTCTTCCGTTTTGTATGAGAACGGTTTGGTTAGCGATGATGCGTTCGCTGTCCATCGGAACCACGCTTACGTTAACGAAGGCGACGGGCTGCCTCTTCGAATCCGGGTCGCCGTAGACAATCGTGCAGAAGAGAACAGGTGCCAACAGGCCGACTTTGGGGAAGAGCGTCGTTCGATTCATGAGCATCTCCTTGCTTGCATTCTCAGGCTATACGGTGGCGTCGGCGTCGTCAAAAGCAGCCGGCGCCAGCGGTTGGTAC
>JADFIX010000930.1 GCA_022566435.1 Planctomycetota bacterium | reverse complement strand
CGGGGATGCCCGGTCAATTCAACAGGATCGGAATCGCAAGCAGCCATCAACAGCAGCGCTGTAAAAAGGAAAAATTTGGCAATAAGACGCATAGATTGCACGGAGTCGTGTGTAAGGATGAGAGACGAAGAATTAGTTGGAACTATCGCGCGCACGTCAGTCTCCAAGAATGTGCGTGGTACAATCGCCCGGATTGAATACCAGTTTTTACCAAATAACAACTGGAAGAATGATAATGCGTGCAAAGTTAAAATCAGGGGTTGGCCGGTCAGCTATTTTCGTTGTGGCAGCGGTGTTGATTTCGGGATGCACGTCAGCCCCACCAACCATCGATACAAGCCCCGGCGCTGAAGTCACATATGATGGATTGTATCCCGTGAAAGGTGGTCGCATGGACGAGGCGTGGGCGCGCCCAGATGTTGACTTATCCACTTATTCGAAAATTAAGTTGGAAGGTACCGGTGTCGAATTTAGACCGGGTGAAAACGTTCGAAGGTGCTACGAGCAAGCGCATTGGGGTCCCGTTAGGCGGCAGCTTTGCGGCCCGATTGCTGAATCTGGGACGACCGGAGTCGTCAATCCGTGGCGCACCTGGGCTTCGGCATCGGCGGACTGGATGACGTTCCGTGGGGCAAAGCCCGATCTACTTGTCTTCTATACGCTTTGCATTGTTTGTGTACGGTTCGTTTGCGCAGCGGTCGATCAACTCGTCTCGCGAGTCGGTGCGCTGCCGAGGTCGTAGGCCATGATGTTCTTTTCGTCACGAACGTAGAGTGTCGTTCCGACTAGCACAGGCGCGGTGAACGACTCTTTCTCGGTGACCTGGCACTGAGAAACGACGGTCAGATCCTCGCGAGTCGCCGTGACCAATGCGAGCTGCCCTTCTTGATCCAGCACGATCAACTTCCCGCCACCGCCGAGCACGGTGGACGACGGGAAGAGTCGTTTCAGCCACTCGCGTTTGCCGGTGTGAATATCCACCCCCAGGAAAAGGGCGACCCTTCCCCGTTTCGGACCGATCAGCAGATCATCCATCAAGATCGGCGTACCCATACCCAGGGCTGTTTTCTTGCTGGACCATCGAAACGCCGCCGACGTGCCGGCTTTGCTTTTGGCCAGCTTGATGGCGCAGCCGAGCTTTCCCGAGGAAAAGAAAAGTGTATCCTTGCCGTTCCAAACCGGCGTCGCGAAGATACTACTATAGTCGTCCGCCGACCCAGGGTACTTGTATTCCCAGATCAGCGCGCCGGTTTTGGGATCGACGCCGATCACCGCTTTTTTCGTACATTGAACAAGTTGCTCTTCGCCGCTGAGGGTGATCAAGATCGGAGAGGAATGATCGATCTGGAATGTCTGACTTTTCCAGACGACTTCGCCGCTCTCTTGATCGAACGCGATCAAGGAACGTCCCTCGCTCTTGTCGGCATCGACCCGCCCCACCGGGGCGCTGATCGTTTTGCCGTAAGCGATCGGGCTGTTCGAATAGCCGCCGGATTCCGCCTGTGCTCCGAATTCTTCCACCAGCGCGTGTTTCCAGAGTACCTTTCCGTCAGTTTTTTGGAAGCAGTGCAGTATCGCGTTTCTGCCGATGGAGTAGACCCGGTCCCCGACAACCAACGGCGTGGCGTTCGGCCCGGTAAACCGCGTGCCGAAATCCTTGGTTTCAGACGGCACGGCGGCCATTTGCTTGTTCTTCCAGAGGGTCTTGCCGGTCTTCGCATTGAGAGCCACGGTGTATTCGTACGTGTCCTTTTTTTCCGTACGATACATCGTGTACAGCACGCCATCGTCCACGGCGATCCCCGAATAGCCCGTGCCGAGCGGACGGTGCCAGAGTCTTTTGGGACCGCCCTCAGGCCACTGATCGGCAAGTCGCGATGTGTCCACCGTAAAGTTGCGATCCGGGCCGCCCCACTGCGGCCACTCGGCGTGTGCCGGCTGGAGGCCGACAAGAACGAAGGCGATACTCAAAGCGATCGTGACGCGCGTGCAGCTCTTGGTCTGCGACATGACCCTCCCATGGTTTTGGTTCGCCCGTTTTCAGTATTACGCTTTTCGGCCGCGGACGAACGAGGGATCGACAAGTCCATACATGTGGTCGCGAATCGCAGCCGAGGGGCAAACGACCAAACCGCCTTGAAG
>JADFIX010000049.1:6789-10762 GCA_022566435.1 Planctomycetota bacterium | reverse complement strand
GCCGTCGATGGGCCCGTTGACGTGCCAGCCATAGGCTTGAAACCGCTGGGCGACGTTCTCCGCAAAGGCGATGTCGGTGTTGCCCTCAATCGAGATGTCGTTGTCGTCGTAGAGGTAAATCAGCTTTCCCAGGCGCAACGTACCCGCAAGCGATGCCGCTTCAGAAGCGATGCCTTCTTGCAAATCGCCGTCGGAGACGATGGCGTAGATGTAGTGGTTGATGATCTCGTGGTCGGGCCGATTGTAGTGGTCTGCGAGCCATCGCTCGGCAACGGCCATCCCGATGCCGTGAGCAAATCCCTGACCCAACGGGCCTGTTGTCATCTCCACACCCGGCGTCAAGCCGTACTCGGGGTGGCCCGGGGTCTTGCTTTGCCACTGGCGGAAGCGCTTCAGTTCGTCCAGCGGCAGATCGTAACCCGTGAGGTGAAGGAGAGAGTACAGCAATGCGGACGCGTGCCCTGGGGAGAGGATGAACCTGTCTCGGTCGGGCCACGTTGGGTCGTTGGGATTGTGCTTGAGAAATCGGTCCCACAGCGTGTAGGCCATCGGCGCAGCGCCCATAGGAGTGCCCGGGTGGCCTGAGTTGGCCTGTTGCACCGCGTCCACCGCCAGGAACCGGATGGTGTTTATGGATAGCTCGTCAAGATCTGTCGCGTTCATGGGCCGCCACCTTTCTCTAGTTTCGCTCAGGAAAGCCTAGCTAGCCACGTTGAGGACGGCCTTGCAACTGCTCGTATTTGTCGACGTAATCCAGGACCGTTGTAACGACTGTCGCATGACTCCATGTGAGGGGCGATACGCTCAAAGGCTCGCCAGTCAGTGGGTGGATCTGTTCTGCCAGAACGCCGCTGGGTAGCGCTCTATCGCATGTCCACTTAATCATCGGGATCGCCAGTTTTAAATCCTCGAGGGACTCTGCCCTGGCAATGCGATATTGCGCTAGCCAAAGGGTCGAGATAATCCAGGGATTCCCGGGTATCGTATCCCGCTGTTGGTCCAGGGCGCGGTCCCAGTGATACTCATCGCCCTCGTAGCGAGCCAATCCTCCGATATCGGTCCGACACCACAGTCGGTCTTCAATCGCCTTCATAGTGCGCTCGATTCGGGGATCATTGGGCTCGAACATGCCAAAGTACCAGAGCCCGTAGAGACTGGCATCGATGGTATTGTCAGGCACTACGCTACCATCAGAATGAACCGAGATACTCTTTAGAAATCGCCCCTCCTTGTCGTCGTAAAGGTAGATCTCACACGCCTCCTTGATCTCTGTGGCGGCACGTCGAAATCTTTCGGCATCGTCAAATTCTCCGAAGAGCTCGGCAAAGTTGGCGGCGGCCGATAGGCCGGCCCATACGGTAGCTACCGTGTAGGAGTAGATTGCTCGGCGCTCCTCCCACAGATCAAAGGAGGGAGCGGGCAGTTTGGTGTGCGGATCCCGAAATTCCGACATGAAAGCCGCAGCGTCTACGATCAACGGGCGATAAAGCGGGGTTATGGTTTCGACATCTTTATGCTTTAGGTAGTGTTGCCATAAAACATATGGGATGACGGCCGTCTCATCCTCCTGTATAGGGGGGAGAACGGTCCCATCTTCGTCACGGATGCGACGCAGTGTGTTGAAGGTGCGCGGATGCACTACCTCGCCGAGCACACTTCCGTCGAGTAGCCCCAAGTCGTCGATCGTGGAAATGCGAGACGCCAGCCGCTCGACCAAGTGCAGCAGATTCTCCAATTCCTCCTCCGGGAACATGTTGTAGATGCCGATCTCCGCGTGCGGACTGCCGATACGGTCGATGCGGCCATTTCGCTGGACCAGACGAACCGGGTTCCACGTCAGGTCATAGTTGATGATCACGCCGCAGTCCTGAAGGTTCTGACCCTCGGACAGCACGTCGGTGCTGACCAGCACGTCGATTGGTGTCCCGTCCCCCACTTCCGTTTCGTTCGCCACCGGGGCGAACAACCCCAGGATGCGGCCACGCTCGTCCGGATGGTTACCGCTGTCGATGCGGCGGACGTGTGGACCTCCGGCCGTCGCCCGCCAGGATGCACAGGACTCGGACGTCAGTTCGCGGTGAACGTATCGCGAAGTGTCCTTAAACATGCTGAAGATCAGCACTTTCCTGCCCTTCAGTTCACCGGCGAGCAACTCCTTGAGACGCTGCAACTTCCCGTCGCTGGCCGCCAACTGCTCCGTTCGCTCGTGGAGTTGGCGCAGCAGTTGCACGTCCTCCTCCACGTCGCGGACCAGCTTGCGGACGTCGTATTGATTGAGGTCCACGGTCGGCAGCTCGGAAAGATACTCGCGAACTTGCTCCACCTCGTCGAGATCCTCAAACATGCTGCTGGCGGCCGGTTCGTCCTCTTCATCCCGCGCCAGAAACCGCATCAGCTTCTGAAAATCCTTCGACGAGACGACCGTGCCGTCGAGCAGGAAGTCCAAATACGTCTCCTCAAACACCAGAGCCCGCCGCAGGCTCTCGCGGAACGCATAGATGCTCGATTCCAGTCGCTTGAGGAACCGCGTCTTGAAGATACCGACCAATCCCTTTTCACGGCCCGTATCAAACTCGTGCTCCTGTTCGTCCCGAATGGCCGATTTTTTCCTGTACGATTCGAGCCGATATGGCGCCAGTGACAGGCATTCGATTTCCGCCATGATCTCTCCGTACAGCCCAGTCGACGCTTCACCCAGGTCATATTCAACCGTATGCAGCTTCCGTTCTGGAAAGGCGACCGGCTTGCCGTTGATCGTGGCGTTCGGATAGGCAGCCTTGATGAACGGCCGCGTGTTACGGACCATGATCTCTTCGAGCAGGTTGAACAGCACAATACCCGCCGACGCGTCTTCCTGCCGGGCGATCCGGCGTCCGCGCCGGAAATACGCGGGCAGGTCACCGATCCCTGCATCGCGGAAGTAATCGGCTTCATTCTGAGTGAAGAGATTGACCTGGCTGGCCAGATCGTAAATGTCGTTGTTGATCGGAGTGGCTGAGAGCATGATCAGCTTCTTGCGGGCGCCATCGCGGCCCCGGCCGCCGTTTCGCTGGATCGCCTCGTCGAGAGCCAGATACCGATTCGACTTGTTGTTGCGAAAGTTGTGGCTCTCGTCCAACAGGATGCAATCGGCATCGCCAATCCGCGCCATGTTGAATCCCTCGCGGCCCAACTCTTCCATGCCGACGACTTCCGCCGCGATCGTCGCGGAGGCCAGTTCCTTGCGCCACATCGCCCGTAGCGAGGCGGGGCAGATCACAACGGCCTTTTGTCGCCGGTGGTATGAAAAGTCTTCCAGCAGCTTCTTGCCGATCCAGGTCTTGCCCAGGCCGACCGAATCGGCGATCAGCACGCCGTCGTACCGGTCGAGAATCCGCCGAGCCTTTCTGACGGCGTCGTCTTGGAACTCCGCCAGCTCGACGGCGCTGCGTCCTAATACCAGCGGGTCGTCTCCCAGTGATTCCTTGAAGTACTCGTACAAGGCCTTGATGTAGACCTCGTACGGCGTGTACTCCTTCGTGCCGAACTTGCTCGAATCCAGCAGTTCGATCAGATCGTCCTTGAAATCGACCGATTCGGCCCACTGCCGCTCGAACCAGGCGGTCAGGTCACTTACTGCGCGGGCGCCGATCTCGCTCTTGATAAACCGCCGGGCCGCGTCCACAGCGGCCCCGTCGCCGGGGTCGTCACCATCCGGGCCAAGTACCACCGCCGATATTTCCTCTGGCAACACCAGGGACCGGACACCGGAAACCGACAGGGCGGCCCAGGCGGTAAGCTGGGTCGCCTGCTGGAATGACAACGCCGATTCTATGCCTTCGCAGATCGCCAGTTCACGGCCAGCAAGACCAAGCCGCACGGCACCCCCGGCGACGGGGCCAAGGGACATCTTCGGTTCTCGCACCCCCGCCTTTCCCGTGCCGCCCAGAGAAAGGAAGGTCCGATGGATGGCGACAACTCGCCCGTCAGGGTC
>JADFIX010000049.1:0-6779 GCA_022566435.1 Planctomycetota bacterium | reverse complement strand
CGGAACCTGCACGCCGCTGGGATCAAGCAGCGTCTCGTTCTCGCCGCGATCGTCCTGTCGCAGGTAGGTGATCTTTCGCGCTGCATCGGCATCTGTGGCCTCCTCCTCGGGCAACAGCACACGATGGACCAAATTCAATTCGCGGTTACTCGTCAGCCCTGGACCTGTAAAGTTGCTTGAGCCCACGATCGCCGCGAACGGTTGGAGCCGGTCAGACCGATTGTTCGGCCCAACCTGATCGTGATGAAACAAGTACGCCTTGGCATGGAGAAACCCTTTGTCGAAGAGCCGCACCTCGACCTTTTCGGATCGTAGGAACGCGATCAGATCCTCGACCAACTTGAGTGTTTCTTCGGTGAATGGCTCGGCTTCCAGGTCACCCTGCATCCGGGCGGCCAATTCCCGTCGTTGGTCAGGTCGCAGTCCGACATCGGCGCCCGTCTGCGGATCGGAGCCTATCAACAGCCGAAACGCCCCGGTACTGTGGAGTTGCTCCTGAATCAACCGATAGCCGGAGATCGAAAAGTACGCCGTCGCCACGTCCAACGGCCCACCCGGACAATGCTCAAGGCACGCGCGCAGCACGTCGGCGAGCCGGTGTTCCTGATTTTCGATGACAGATGGGATCATGCAAGCGTTGAAGGGGTAAGTGTTTCCAATCAGACAGGTAGATACGGCAAGACTTGACGTGGTTTTGGTAGACTGAGCCACGGTGGTAGGGCGGCTCTTGGGCCGTGCCGAATAATAACCACCTGGGCCGTCAGGGGCTCTGTCAACGGCGCCCCGTTCGGTCCCCAACAGCTCGGCGCCTGGACAACATGAACCTCGTGGTCTTCGCCGTGGCAGTCGTGAGGATTTTGGTGGCAATGGTGCGGTCCGACTCCCTGGACAGAGGCGAGTCGCGAATTGTTCATCCGCACGTCGTTTCGATTCCGAAACCGAGCAAGATACGCGAGGATAAGCAGGACAAGAAATCTGTTAGGCGGATAAGCTTGTCCAAAATGTTTGCAGCTATGGATGATCTTTATCTTTGGAAAACGATCGGGTATGTGTTTTTCCAGCGCCTTGCGGATCGCCGGTCTTTCGATTGCTGCGTTTACGACATTAAGATGGGACTGCTCAAGAGAGTGTAGAATCTGATGATCACTGGGTCCACGACCCGTGTTCCAATGGTAGCCGCGCGAAGCGAAGTCCTCAGCCTCCCGCAACATGTGTTGTAACGCAAACGGAATACGAAAACGCCGAATTAATGTGTCAGCTCGTGCGCCGCGAAAAACGATCCGGAGAAAGTCTTGTAGCGCACCGTCGCCACCACCAGAGATCACGATCTCCGGTTCGCGTGGGAGCCCGCAGTCTGGCAGAGCGAACTCGTCGGTTTCCCAAAATGCGAAGCCCCGATACTCTTGTGGAACGATACAGTTTTCGCGACCGAAACCAGCGGCTATGATTACGATATTGAAACACTCGTGACCACGCGACTGCTGCGTAACTGGATCGACGAACTCCGTTCGCCAAGCGGGCAGTCCTGGCCAATCGAAGGGCAACCCCGGCATCGGCATCGCCATGGGGTACCAGAACAACTGCGGGGTTCTTGCAAGGACACCTAGTTGAACATCCAGCCAAGGCATCAATGCCTGTGCATTGGCAAGCCGAATAGCCAAACTCACCGCTAGCTGATGTGCCCAATCGTGTGTCCAAGGCAGCGGTGGCGCGGGGACATTTAGCCAGGGGAAATCGCCCTCGTCCCAATGCGCGGCCGGCCAGTCATAAACAGTTGGGTCAATCCATCGTGTTAAGCATCGACGTTGAAGCGAGAACGCTTGCGACTCCTTATCGACCAGCGTCGTCGAATATCCTAACTGTGCAGCCGTCATGGCTGCCGTGACTCCCGCCGCTCCTGCGCCGACAACCAGCACCTTGAGTGGAACCTCGCGATTCACGGGGGCCAAACGCTCGAACAATCGCTCAACCAACATTTGTGTGCGCACCATTTGATCACGGATGCTGATGGGTGAGATTCTTCCACCAACATGAAAAAATAGTGGGGCGACGTTATGAGCCTTAGCAATCGGCGACATTAAAATGCTCTCGATCAATCCATTTCCCAAGGTTCTGCCTTTTCGTACCACTCGAACATGGGCGTTACCAGTTGCTGAAGGAATCTTGGGTCGTACCAGTATGGAAACGTCTGCTTTTCGGCGCTGCGGGCGAAAGACTCTTCGAGCTTTCGACGCCAATCCGTGGCTTTGTCTGGTGACGCATGTGCCACGCCCTGCACCTGGCGGGCGACTGCTGGCAGACGTTCATAGGTTTCTCTGAAGTCCTTAAAGTTACGAAAACCACCGGTATCGCGCGATCCCTTCTCAAATACGGTCACTTGGCGATCCCAAAACGCCTTCAGGACCTCTCGACGGTGGCGAATGGCCGTTACTCGCTTCTCGGGGTCGTTGGAAATCCGCACCTTTGGAACAAGTGCCGCAAGCACCGGTACGAGTACATTGACGTAATTCTGTCTCTTGACAGTCCAAAAGTCCGATGCCCACTTCGTTGCTTCGGTCACATTCGGGAACTCAGCTCCGTCCTTCTTCGAACCGCAGACCATACACAATACGAGCACAGTTCCCTTATCTTTGCTCGCTTGTTCAAGGTAAGTATTGGGTGCTGATTTCCATTTGGCTTGCAGCACGAGATTCAACGAAACATCGGTTGTCTTCCATGCCGGCATTTTCTTAACTTTCTTCGCCATGTCTATTTCACCAGTTAGTGGTGGTCATCTCCCACGGTCTCACCTGACCCAAAGGCAGCCGGTGGATTATGGAGGGGATCATGTGTCTTGTGTCAGATTCCTTGCTATCAAAATTGATCAGAGCGCTTTCCCCATGGCCAGTACGGCTTCCATTGATGTGTCGTATCGTGGTCGCTCCAAAAGAGGGTCGCGTCACCGTCTTGTGAAACGACATAGCAGTACGTACCTGCATGATGATCGCAAAGACTGAAGGCCGATTGGTGGCGTGTGCCTAAACGCCTGACCACTTCACGGCTCGCCCAAAGATTAGTGCGAACATCCTTAAAGTGTTTGGTCGTGTCGTCGGAGGGGGCTTTTATCTTGCCCCCGAACCCTAGCAACGTGAGATCTCGGTCGAACACTGTACACCCATCGACGCCCGATGCTCTGGCAAGGCTCTTGAGCATACTTGTCAGCGCGTAGCGTTGCCTCATCCAAAGGTTGGCTGCGGCTAATTCGCCGTCCACCGGCGCGCCCGCAGGTGGTGAGCACAGGGCGACAAATGCTGCAATGGACTCTCCAAGGGCTGGGCCGGACGTCGGGTACTTGAGTCGAATGTGATACTGGGTTTCAAGGTCTTCGATGTCGCAAGCCTTTTTAGGCAAAACGACGAAACACCCACCACGTTGCAGCGACGACACATCCTGCAACAACTCATTCCAAGCGAACCCCACAGTATGCTGCAAGTGTCTCTCGTGATTCGTGTGCTTTGCGAGACGAGATGCAATCTCATCCTGCCACGTCTGTAACGGATGGACCGGCATACTCCCGAACGAGTTCATTTTTCCAGCTCGGAGGTCGACAGCTCGCTCAGCTTCGCTCACTCGAATCGCGCCGGGACCATCGACGCGAATCATCACACCTGGACGCATGCGGCGAGCCCAAAGGGATGATGACAATACTGTTACCTCGCCTTCCCCCGAGTGCGCCATGCGCACGCCGACGCAAAGAAGTCGCGATCGTCCTTCTTCCGAGCACTGTTCTTGAATGTCTAATACAAGATCATGTGAAGAAGCGCATGGGGCAAGTCGGCGTAGATCGTCAACATTGTCGAGCATGATAGGCTTTGAAAAACGCAGAAGTTGCCAGGAATCCTCGGAACTCGGCCGATCATAGTCTGCCGGTGAGACGTACATACGAAACCGTGGAAAGCGACCTTCCTCGACGGCCTGGCTGGCATAGTACGCGAGAAGCACCAGATGCCTAATGCCTTCGTTCGAGATCGCGCCATGCGTCGTCGAGTCGGCTGCGTTCCGTGGCTCAAGGAACGAGTCAAGCAACTCATTTGGTCCCGCCAGGGTATCTGTGCTGTCCGAGAACGCCATTCAATTGTTTTCCTTGACCATGGTTGATCATCAGGCGATGCCCATGTGGATAATTAGAAGCTGTGGAGCGCGACGGGCTTCCCCTATTTGCGATCTGTAATCATACTTCGTTCTTCATCCGAAATGCCGAACAGTCTGTCTATACACTGCTCCACCTTTTGATCCTTAGCGACGATGTCAGCATGAATTGGATCAAGAACTTGCAATGCTTCCTCGTAGCATCTTTGAATTGTTTCGATCGTACTAGGATTCAGAGAGTTCTCGTTAATACGGCGCCTGTTCCTTCGCAGAACATCTATCAGGTCAGGAAACTCAACCGGCGATCCACCTTGGTCGATGTCACCTGCAAATCCGAGTACTTTCGTCTTGCCACTGAGCGTATCGACAAAGTCGAAGCCGGTAAGGTCTATGTCTGACTTAACGGAATTGCCAAATGTTTCGATGAATCGCACCTGCTCGCATCGCCTCTTTTGATGGAGTTCGACTAGCGCCTTTGAGAGTGATCGGAGATCATCTACATGCGATGGTCCGGGCAGCAACTTCCGTTCTTGTACATCACAGCTATCGATGACCATTTCCGGTTTGACAAGGGGAAGATACTTCAAATACTCGCGATATTCCACGTATCCACCACGAACGCTTATTGCCTCAAACTGGACTCTATATAACCAGTCGGCAAATCGGGAATTAAGTAAAGCAAGCAAGACGTACGGGTCGATCGCTGCGGATGTATCTTCGGGCACAAGTGCGTAGATTGTATTCAACGGATAGAAACAACTGCCCTCCTCACCGTCATCAAATGCAGCCTTCAGCCGATCACCAACACGTTTGACAAGTATTTTTTCGCGATCCAACAATTCGGTTGATTTCGGGTTATAAAGTTCATCGGGCAGGTAATCGAGATAAGTCCCTCGCCAGTCCACTGAATATCGATCCAGGTCCTCGCCATCTATTACGCGCTTGCAGCGTCGCCGGACAGCATCCGATGCCTTATCGTGCTCGGCCCGAGATAAGAGAACCTTCTTGCGCAGGGAGGAGCTTCCAATGCGGATACATTGTTCGATCCGGAAGTATTTCCCGAGACTCTCGGATCGGTTTTCCAGCGACTCCACAAAGTCTAACGCTCGTCCGGTAAGCGTCGGGCTTATGATGTTTTCGGGGCGTGTGCGGATCGTCGCATAAGTCAACTGCCGCCAATCTTCAGTGTGTTTGCGAAGCGCGTCAATGAAATGCGCACTGCTGCTGCCAACGCCAGCGCGCGCAACACGAAACGCATGATGTTCGTCAGGCGTGACATGGCGGGTGACGGGTACGCAAGGGTACGTTGTCGGATCTTCAAAGACATCGTTTGTCTGCGACACATCTAAGAGTGAAATCAATTGAAACTTCCTAAGTATCAATTCTCTCAGAACACGACCGTTAGCGTAAATGCAGAACTTAACCGGGTTAATGAAAGCGTGCTGTCCGCGGACGCGCAGAATAGTCAGCGATTGTTCAATAAAAACAATGTATAGATCGAAGCGGCCAGTGGCCGTTGAAAAGCGATCTAATAGATAGGGCCTTAGTGCTGAAGGTATGTTCGTGACACTTACGTAGGGCGGGTTGCCGATTACGGCATCAAACCCAGCCGACCCGTGTTCAATGTCGTCTTTGTGCTTGAGGTGCCGCTGCCCAGCGTCCTGAAAACCGAAAAACACCTCGGGGAACTCGATCTCCCAGTGAAAAAAACGGCGATTGGACTGCTTAGCAAGTGCCTCGACTTTGGTGACCAACTCGCGTTCGTCGTCGTCGTCGAGGGAGTCAAGGAATCTATCGCGGTTGGATAGATCCAGATCGTGTCCATGGGTGAGTAGTCCCGGTGCCTTGGGAAAGCCAAAGTGTTTCGCCACGAGCAGGTCCAGGACGATCTGGTAGCCGGACAACTCGTCACGGGCCTGCGTGTATTCGCTGGCCGACTTTTTCACTTCGGCGGCCGTGGCGTCGGCCATTTTATTGACGACCAGGACATGTTGGATCGCTCGCAAGAGTGGCTCGTAGTCGATGCTGAAGAGCTGGCCCTCGGTGACCGCTTCGAGATCCTTGAACGTGGCTCCAATCAGCGAGTTGCCGCAGCGGAGGTGATGGTCGAGAAACGAGAGCGGCGCGCCGATCGTGAAGGCGTCAAGCCACAGGCTCACCTTGGCCAGCTCGACGGCCATCGGGTTGAGATCGACGCCGTAGATGCACCGTTTGAGGACGTGCCGCTTGAGCAGGTTGACCTCGGTCAGCTTGTCGGGATGGATCGCTACGCCCTGTTCGCCCAGAGCAGCCTCGATATTGCGTCGGGTCTTGTTGAGCATGAACGTGACCGGGTTGACCGGGAACCCGTTCAAAAAGCTCAGCAGCCGGTCGGTGATAAAATCGACCGCCTCGACCAGAAAATGCCCGGAGCCCATCGCCGGGTCGAGCGTGCGGAAGTCGAAGAGCTGCTCGACCAGCTCCTGGTGCGATGTGCAGGTCTTTTCGGCGGCAAACTCGCGCGGCTCCCACGTGTCGCCGGACGGTTTCTTGACCGGATAGGCCGTCGCCTTTTCCATTTCACGGTCGAACGTCTTGCGGACTTTGCGGAACTTGCCACGCAGGGCTTCGAGCTTCTCGTCCAGCACCGGGCCGACCGTGTGTTCGACGAT
>JADFIX010000929.1 GCA_022566435.1 Planctomycetota bacterium | reverse complement strand
ACCACCTGGCTGCGCGCCCAAGAACTTTCGCGTCCTTTCGGCGTCCGCTGCGCGGAGATGTCGGCGGTGTAGTCTTCCAGGCCGATCGCTAGTGCCACATTATTGTCGGAAGCGGTGGCGATTTCGTAGGATTTGATCGCGCCCAGGGCACTCTCGATGATCGGCATGAGGAAGACGGTATTCTCAGATGCCTCGCGTGCCGGGGCGCCGCGCGGGCTGAAGCCCGCGGCTCGGGAGAGGAATTCGCGGATTCGCTCGTCGACCTGCCGGACCTGATCCGGGCCTTCGACTTTTGGAATAAGGACTAGGTGTACGTTGTGCGGCACGATGAACTCGAGATCTTCGAGCCCCCGATCGCCCTGGTTGATGCGCACCATGCGCTCGGCGCCGTAGAAGTTCAAGGCGCGAAGCGCGTTGCGGACGAGAATCCGAGCCGCATCTTTTTCGGGTGGAGCGACGCTGTCCTCGAGGTCGAGAATGACCGCGTCGGGCCTGTGCAGCCCGGCGTTGAGCATGAACTTCGGATCATTACCCGGCAAATACAATCGAGAACGGCGAAAACGATCGCGCTGCGTGTCGTATTGCGTTCCGTTGGCGACATCAAGCGTGTATCCCTCGCCAACGTCCAGCCCGAGCCTCCGGGCGGCGGCCTCGACGCGGGCGGCGATGACAAACGGCAGCGCGCCGGCGTCTTCGATTTCGACCCGGGCCTTTTCGACGCCCAGCCCGGCGAGCACTTCGCGCACCAGCGTACGCGTCGCATCGCCGTACATCGACTCGACCTTGGATTTCAGATTCAGATCGATTCCGCCATCGGCGGTCGGCTCGATCTTGACCCAGCAGTCGGATCGCACGTCGCTTCCACGTCTGCCGGCCTCAGCTGATTTGGCGTTTCCTGTCTTAGGATTCGACATGATGCTGCTCTCGAGACGCGTCAGGGTCTTTCCAAGTCTTCAGATCCAACTCCCAGTACCTTGCACCGTCGATAGGGTTATAGCGGTAGGGCTCAATTTCCACAAAGCCCAGCGACTCGTAGAGTGCGATCGGGGTGCATCCCAAAACGGGTGGCAAATCTTCGGACGGCGGCCAGCCATGGGTCAGAATGCGTGGTTTACGTCCATAGCCCCGGCAGGGGCGATACCTTCTGTCTTGCGCCTATCGAGGATCAAGAATCAAGTGCCGCCCCTGCCGAGCCCTGCCGGGGATTCACTTGTTGGTGGGCATCCTACCCGCGGTGACACGTTGACACCGCGGGTTACAAACCTTTCGCCGCTCCGCGGCTCCATCGCAAGACCCGCATACGGCGGCTGGCCGCCATGGGCTACAAACCGTTCGCCCCTGACGGGGCTGGGAGCGCATTCCAAAATGAGCGTCAGATCTCCCGCACCTCGGGAATGTATCTCTTGTCATGGGCCTCGACGATTTCCATGGATCGATCTACAAGTCACGTTTTCGGGCCGGGCGAATCAAATGTCCGCAATCGTCAAGCTCATCAGACTACCGACGTCCGCCACATTCTCCAGATCAAAGACGGCTTTTTTCAACGCCGCCCGACGCGACTCACTTATCACCGGGCCAGCCAGGGAATCGAATTTCACCTGCAACTCGTCCGGTGTCATCGGATCGCGGTAGTCACCCTTGGGTACGTCAACCTGGTGCGTGAATTTCTTGCCGTCGATGGTCGTAATCGTCACCCGCGAGCACTGCATGGCCGGGAACGCCTTCTCGAATTCGTCGTTGGCGACGACCTTGACCTTGGCCATCTGCAACCGAAGACGCTTGTCCCAGATTTTTTCTTCCTTGAATTCGAGCGGCGTGACCCGCTCTTCGGCCAGGGCCGCGGCAATGCAGTAGGGAAGGCTGTGATCGGCGGACTCTTTGCTCTGGGGATCGTACTTGGCGGGGTCGGAAAGAATGTCGGCCGCCCTGGCGATGCTCTCGATACGCACTTCCTTGACGTCTTCCGCCTTCAGGCTGTTTTCGCGAATCAGATGCAGCGTGGCGGAAACCGGGGAGTGCATGAGGGCTTCGATGGGGTACGATTTCATGCCGCAGTCGGTGATCATGAATCGTTTGCCCAGATCGTTGGTGATCCAAGCGTAATCCCACGCCTCACCCATGCAGTGTTCCATGCCTTCTTTACCTTCGAGCACGCCTTCGGGGCCGG
>JADFIX010000928.1 GCA_022566435.1 Planctomycetota bacterium | reverse complement strand
GACACAGGAGCAGGGTCTCGCCGGACGGTAGTTGTACCACAGCGGTGTTGAACACCGAATTGACGAAATACGGCCAATCGTATGCGGTCAACAGAGGATTGGACGAGTGTCTTTGGAGAAGACGCCGCCTCGGGTCTTCAGCGTGCGTTGGCATATTGGTTCATCTCATTGGCTGCCATGATTCTATCGACACAATGATCGCGACGCACGTACTGGAAGGCGCCTTTGGCGGGGCGTTTCGCCGCCGACCGCGGTGTCCTCCCTTGCAGCGTGCCTAATACTACAGCGCAAAGTCGTCTTGAAGTCGTACCGCAGGCATCTTGCCTGCACCGTAATGACGGCTCGTGCAGGCTAGATGCCTGCGGTACGAGTGACCTTGCGCTGTAGGGCTAACCAACTTCGGGCGCGTCGCCGGTTTGCATTTCATGCATAGTGAGAAGCGAAAGCAACCACGAAATCACCGATTCCGCCCCTTGATTTTCGTTAATCCCCTCCGGCGTCATACCGTCATAACATCCGCGGGACTTAAAATCGATCATGGCGTGACCGATGTCGTTGCGCCCGACGTACCATTCGAAACACCGCCTCATCTCCACCAGCCATTTCGTGTGGCCCGATGCGCGATAAGCAGCCTTGCACGCGCCGATGAGTGCGGCGGGCTCGAGCGCCTGCTGGTCGAAAGCGGCCCGCACGCCGTTCCGCGGCATCCAGCCGTCGTTTCCGATGATCGACAAGTGCCCTTCCTTCGCGGTTTGTTTATCAAAGAGCCACTCCAGCAAGCGCAATCCTCGGTCTACGAGTTCCTGCCGCTCCAAAACCGTGCCCGCAACGATCAGGGCTTGGGGAAGGCGACCGTTGTCATACGTGACCGTCTGCTCCATCCATGGCCAGTCGTCGCCTTCATTCTCGACGAACACCCGGTTGAGCTTTTCCGTCAGTTCGGACATCCGTGTCCGCGCATCGGCGTCGTCGGCGTGCTCCCGGAGATAATAATGGAGACCGAGAATCGCGAACGCCCACGATCGCGGATAATTCAGGGTGGGAATGAATTCTAGTGCCCTGCGGAAGAGCTTCGTTGCGATTTGTCCGGCGGATTTCTTTGGCGCATGAGAAATCACATAGCCCAGCGCCCAAAGTGATCTTCCCTGGCAGTCATCACTTCCGTCGTCTTCCAGCCATCGCCTGTCGTAGGACATGAAGTTTCGGAAGCGGCCATTCTCCGCACTCTGCGCGTAGTGTAGAAACGCCAGATAGACGTGAAGCGGCTGCAGAATGCGCTCGTCCTGAAACAGTGACCAGGCCATCGAAGCGACGATCAGCCCGCGGGCGTTATCGTCCACGCAATATCCGTGATTCCGATCGGGTGTGGCGTACACCGCATGCTGCAATAGGCCCGTGTCATCGGTCATCGTAAGTAAATGGTCGAGCCGTGCTTCCGGCAGCGACAACCGCATTAGAACTTTCCGTTCGGCGACGAGGTTGCGTCCCGCCTCCGCGAAGGTGGATTGTGCGTGTGCGAAGGTTTCGGCATACTGCGCCGCCACGCTGGGCCAGACCATGGCCCGACCGAAATCGTACGCCGCCCGGCGAACCTCCGCGCGCTTCTTGTCATTGCCCAGCAGTTCGGCCAGGTGCATGGAAAACTCTTTGGCTTGACCGAAGTCCGCAAACCGTCCGCGTCCACCGGCCAGCAGTTCCTGGGCGTGCCAGTAGGGTGTCGAGATAATGGCACGACCACTGGCCAAGGCATAGGCCAAAGTGCCGGACGTGATTTGCTCGCGTGCCCGGTAGGGCGTTACGTAGACATCCGCGGCCTGCAGGTATTCTCGCAGGTCGTCGTTAGATACATACCGATTGTGGAAGAGCACGTTTTCCTGAATACCGAGTTCCACGGCCCGCCGTTCGAGGGATAGACGATAAAGCTCGCCCGTGTCCCGTTTCACGCCGGGATGGGTCACCCCCAGGACAATGTAGGCGACATTCGGAAAGTCGGGGATAATTTCCGCAAGGGCGTCGAGCATCGTCTCGATGCCCTTGCTCGGGCTCAATAGCCCGAATGTCAGAATGACCGGCCGGCCTTTGAGCCCGAAACGATCCTTAAACGGCTCCGTTTCGCCGAAGGGGACGTCGGGAACTCCATGGTGGATCAAACGAATGCGTTCCATCGGTA
>JADFIX010000927.1 GCA_022566435.1 Planctomycetota bacterium | reverse complement strand
CGGTGACGCGGGCGGTCACCGGTCTGCTCACTTTCCTCGGCCGCGGCGAGCCCGACGCACGGTCGTCCGGCGCGCCGCTGCACGATCCCTGCGTCATCGCCTATCTGCTGAAGCCGGATTTGTTCAAGGCACGGCGCGCCCACGTCACGGTGGAGACGGCGGATGAGGCAACCGTCGGCCGCACCACCGTGGCGTGGGGGGCCGAGGAGCCCAACGCCCGGGTGATCGAGGATTTGGACGCGGACGGGTTCTTCGCGCTGGTCTGCTGGAGCTTTGTTTCCATGGTCGATCCAGCACTTGAAGGTTGGGAGCGATTCAGTGCGATTAGCGCGAGTTGTCTTCCTGAGATCATTCCTTGCGCCGCGATGTTCTTAGGTGGAATCAACACATTTTTTCTATGTTTGGTCTACGCCACTGCGCGAGTGAGGTGGAGTCGTCCGACCTTTCTCAAAATCGTCGCTCCTGTGATCTTCGTGGTTGTCGCCTTGTTGGTGTTGTGGGTTGTTGTCACCCGCTGACCTGCCACCCCCTTTTCTGTCGTCCCTTCGGGGCTTATTGTTGTTTGTGTCTCTGCGTCTGTGGGCCGAAACCCACGGCTAAATGCTTCAGCCGCTTTGCGGCTGGAAAGTGCTCGCCATTTTGCGGCGATGAATGCTTGCCGTTTCGTGGTTGTGAAGTTCGCCGCAGCGATGCGTTTTTCCCCCCTTATTGATAGAAATACGTCGAGGTTAATCTCAATGTCCCACGGCCGACCGGATCCAAACAGCCCAGCTGAAGTCTCACTCGAACCAGACGAGGGTTGGCACTGTTCGCACCTTTACTATCGTTTTGATCGTGGCGTGCTCGCTGCGATGGACGATGCGGACGTGCAAGCGGGACGAAACGAAATCGTCCAGGCACTCGATCCAAAAGGTCCTCACGCGCCGACCCGAATGCAAACGAGCATCGTTAGCGGACACAAAGGCGATTTCGGATTGATGTTGCTGGACCCCGACCCGTTAAAGATCGACGCGGTCCATCAACGACTGATGGCTGGCAAGCTAGGGCCGGCACTCGAATCGACGTACTCGTTTGTATCCGTAACCGAGATTTCCGAATACGTCCCATCGTTGGAACAATACGCCGAGCGGTTGATCGCCGAAGGCGAAGTAGAAGATAGCCCGTCGTTTCAGGCGAAAATGAAAGCCTACGAAGGCCGATTGCCGGCGATGAACCGTCAGAGGCTGACGCCCGAATTACCGCAGTGGCCGTCCACTTGCTTCTATCCAATGAACAAGAAACGCAAAGTCGGCGAAAACTGGTTCCTGGTGCCGTTCTCGGCGCGAAATAAACTGATGGCCGAGCATGCGCGAAGCGGCATGCAGTTCGCCGGCAAGGTCACTCAGTTGATTACGGTCGGCCTCGGCTTTGAGGACTGGGAATGGGGAGTGACGTTGTGGGCGCGAAACCCGCAGTTCCTCAAAGAGATCGTCTACCGCATGCGGTTCGACGAAGCCAGCGCCCGCTACGCCGAGTTCGGCCCGTTCTACACCAGCTACGTCAGCACCGCCGAGGCGATGCTCGATCATTGCCGGGTGGGGGGGGTGAGATGTCCAAGTCACGTCGCGGACCACTGACTCGAGTGGCCGGTGCGTCTCACGGAACAAAAGCGGAACAGTATATCTGTTTGGCGAGCCCCGAAGGGGCAGCAGTCAATAGCCAGGGGCGTTAGCCCCTGGTGTTCAGGCCGTGGTTCCCCACAAGCCCCGAAGGGGCGACAGAAGAAAACCAGACACACCGCCGTCAATCCCAAAGATAACGCTCGTCGTATTCGATCTCATGCCGCTCAAGCAATGCTCTCAATTCATCCTTGAACGACCGGTGGGCGTGATGTTCGGCCTGGCTAGCAAGGTAACGCCGAACGTCTTCGATGTTGGACCAACTGACCGCGAACGCACCATAACCGCTCTGCCATGCGAACTGCCGCTGATGATCGAACGTCGCATGGATCCATTTCGACGAGTTTGACTTGACCGTGCGAACGACGTCGGCGATTGATGATTGCTTGCCAAGCGAACAGAGCAAATGAACGTGATCGGGCATGCCGCCCGCCGCAATCAACGCGTTGTCACATCCGCGCAGGATTCCACCGATATACTCAAAAAGGCGCGGTTGTAAATCGTCATCGATCA
>JADFIX010000926.1 GCA_022566435.1 Planctomycetota bacterium | reverse complement strand
TGGAGGGCGGTGACGTTTTCGATGCGGGGGGTGATGAGGCGTTGCGAGGTATCGTACCCGAGCCGACCGTGCTGCTACTGATGTCGGCCGCACTGCCACTTGTCTTTTTCAAACGTCTGCGGCGGGTTTTCTCTTCGTAGGTACTGAAGCGACGGAGCGACGGAGCGACGAAGGGACTGAACGCGACCGAATAGGAAGCGTGAAGGGCGACCGAATTCGTGCAACCAAGTCGGACGCACGAATGAGCGTGAAGCCGACGCTTCCTGAGGATCAGTAGCAGGATCTTGCCAACATGAAGAATCCTTTGTTCAGCGGTCGGGCGACTCGGCTGCCGGCCCTCGTTGTGGTGCTCGCAGGCCTATCCGGCGCGGTCGCCAACCCACGTGCAAAGCCGGGTATTGTGGGAAAGTCGGCACCGTCCTGGGGCGTGAGGGAGTGGATCAACCTCCCCGATAAAAAGACGACACTCGACATTGCGGAATTCAAGGGAAAGGTCGTTTATCTATTTTGCTTTCAATCTTGGTGCCCCGGTTGTCATTCGAGCGGCTTTCCCACGCTTCGTACAATGATCGATCGCTTCCAAGATGCAGACGACGTGGCGTTCGTGGCTGTACAGACTGTGTTTGAGGGCTTTTCCACGAATACCGCGGACCGTGCCTGGGAGACCGCCCGGGAATACAAGCTAAACATTCCCGTCGGTCATTCCGGAACGGACAATCGTCGGTCGGTGCTCATGCAGCGTTACCGCACCGGCGGAACACCCTGGGTGGTCATCATCGACAAGCAGGGTATCGTTCGATATAACGCCTTTCGAATCACGCCCGGTCGGGCGCAGAAAATGATCGACGAACTCCGTCAAAAAGCGGACTCACCTCCTTCGAAATCGAAGATTCAGGAAAAAGAGCGATCGCGCAAGGCGGATGCGAGCGTTCGACTGCCCGATCTACGATCAACGATTTCGCATCGTCATCGGGCGGGCATAGATCCCGAGCCGCTTTCGCGTCCACCAAGCACCGGTCTCGCTATGGGTCTTCGGATCGGAGAAATGGTAGTCGTACAACACCGCGCGGACATACCGCGGCGCCTCTTCTGGAAAAGGGTTCCGATAGAAAAACGCCAATACTTCCGGCGAGCCCTCCAATAGGCGATGCATGAGACTTTGCACCCAGCGGTTTCGCTGGGCGTTGCCCAGCGCCGCGAACCACATCTGCCAGTCGACACGCGGCTGGTGCGGCTGCACAAAACGAGGCCGACGCATCAGGTCCCCCGGTTTCCAGTGGAAGTCGTATTCCAGCCAGTTGCGGCCGTCATGGCTACCTTCCAGAACGATTTCCGGCCGCGACGTCGTCATAGATCGGAAAAGACCGTAGGAATTGAAAGTCCTGAACGGTCGGATCGGTTCGAGCCACCGCTCGATCGACTTCGGCAGCGTCGTGCGTCGAGTGAACCTGTCGTAGCCGCGCGCGGCGGTCACCGCCACGATGAAGATCGCCACGACGGATAACATCAATGTTCGCCACGGCGCGCTACGCCGCGGGAGAGGCGCAATCGGCACATGGGCGCGCAGGCGTCGAGGAAAAAACCGAGCAAGAAACCGGTCATCAAACAGGAGTACACAGAGCGCGACTGTCACAAGATTGAAGAAGTTGTAGTTGCCGGTCAAGCCGATCAGGGCCATGAAAAACACGATGGCGAATCCCGCGAGCATCCGAAGACGGCGCGGCGCGAAAATGAAAAATGGCAACACGAGTTCGATGACGTACATCACCGCGCAGCTAATGGCGTGGAACCACGCCGGAAGATGATGGGCGTACCAACCGGTCCACGTCGGCAGCGGCGTTGTTTCGTAGTGGTAGGTCAGGGCGGATAGATTCCACCACGTCTCGTCGCCGTAAGTCAACTTGACGGCGCCGGATAGAAACATGAGCCGAAAGAGCAGCCACAGCAAAAGAAACAGGACAATGCGCGACGGTGCCCGATCGGTGGACAGCCGCGGCCGGAGTCGAAGCGGCGCGAAGAGGATCGCCAGGAAACCGACTTCCAGCAGCAGCACGTCCCACTGAAAATTCAAGAACACGCGGCCGGCCACCGTGAGCGATAGGTACAACATCCAAAGCGCGACGAGCATGAGCGTTGGCGTGACCCGGAGAATCAGCAGCACGGAAGCGGCC
>JADFIX010000925.1 GCA_022566435.1 Planctomycetota bacterium | reverse complement strand
TGGATGCGTGCGGCATCGTCACCGGCATGTAGAGGTAGGAACCCTCGTCAAGCGGCGGCATGAACTCCTTGCCAAGTCCCGGGAACTTTTCCGCGAGATAGGTGGCCGGTTCCGACTCTTGCACGGTCGACGGCATCCACGAAAACAAATCGTCAAACCCGCGCCAGACCATGCCGCCCGCGACGACGATCATCGCCGGCAGCATGAGAAAAGTTGCTTTGTGGTCCAGCGCCCAACGCAGCACAAAGGGATACGCCGCTTGGAAAAGTTGAAACACGAGTAACAGCGCGCCGATGGTTCCGCCGACGAGTATGGCGTTACGCCACAGGCCTTTTTCCGGTCCGATCGGCAGCCACGACTGCGTAAGAAGAATCAGCACCGCACCCACCACGACGGCGTTGGCCAGCCACGGTCCCAGCTTCCGAAGGAAGGGAGGCAACTTCGGTTCGAGTGAGCCGTACACGCCGATGAGCACCAGCAATCCACCCGGCCACCACCACCCGCGGCTCAGCGCGATTCCAACGCCGAGGATGCCCAATAGGGGAAAAAAGAGCCAAGTAAGACTGCGGCGTCCGTCACGGCTTTGTCCAAACAGAATGTGCGCAGCGGGAGGAATGATGGTCAACGCGATGATGACCGACGCGATCAAGGCGTAGGTTTTCGTAAAGGCGAGAGGCCGAAAGAGCTTCCCTTCAGCCGCTTCCATCGTGAAGACCGGCAGAAAGCTGACAATGGTGGTGGAGACGGCCGTAAGAATCGCACTGCCGACCTCGCTCGACGCGGAATAGATGACCTCCAATCGGTTGGCTTTCGGATCGGCCTCGTCCAGGTTTTTGAGAATATTCTCGCAGACGATGATCCCCATATCCACGATTGTGCCTATCGCTATGGCGATGCCGGAGAGGGCCACGATGTTGGCGTCGACCCCGGTGACCCGCATCGCGATGAAGCACATCAAGACCGCCAACGGCAGCAGGCCGGAGATGAGGATCGAGCTACGCAAATGGCGCACCATGACCACGACCACGATGATGGTCACGAGAATTTGTTGAAGCAGGGCGTCGCTGAGCGTGCCCAATGTCTCATAGATCAGATCCGAGCGGTCGTAGAAAGGCACGATTTTTACCTGGCTAACTGTTCCGTCGGCTAGTGTCTTCTGGGGTAATCCCGGGCTAATCTCCTCGATCTTCGCCTTGACGTTCTTGATCGCGGCCAGCGGGTTCTCGCCGTATCGAACGACCACCACGCCACCGACCGCCTCGGCGCCGGCCTTATCCAGCACGCCCCGCCGCAATCCGGGCCCGAGCGATACGTGGGCGACATTGCGGACGTAGATAGGCACGTTGTCGTTTACTTTCACGACCGCGTCCTCGATGTCTTCGAGATTCTTGATGAAACCCAGTCCGCGGATGATGTACTCCACGCGATTGACCTCGATGGTTCGAGCGCCGACATCGACGTTGGACCTTGACGGTACACTCCGCACAACCGGGAATGCGCTCTTTCAGGGCGACTTCGTCGATCACTTCAAGCCGGGACAGATCACGGTCTTCGACCTGCGGTTCCCGAACGGCGAGGTCGGACGCAGGCTGATCGAGATTCCCGAGTAGCACTCTCTCGGGGTGCCCCGCGCCGCGGGCATCGCCCGCCCGCAACGGCGCCGCCGAGAGTTCTTCAGCACCCGTCTTAGAAAAAGGCCGGTGCGGGACAAGCCTGCACCGGCCTTTTCCGTGATCCGCTACGCGCAACCCTTGCTCGCGGGTGGCGCAACAAATCGTCCCCAGGGGTACGTGGCCCCGCCCTAAGAAAGAATCAGTTGGGATCCAGCAGGCTGTCCAGGACGCTCTTGCGAAAGCGCCACTGGCGGCCAACACGGGTCGCGGGGAGCCTCCCCTGCTTCGCCATGCGATATACGGTCGACTTGTTGATCCGCAAGAAGTCGGCGACCTCCGGAACGGTCAACAACCGTGCCTCGGGCCTGAGACCCGGTGCCGCTGGAGTCGCACGCTCTGACGGCGTTGGCTTTGTCTGTGTACCTAGAGCCAAAGACATTGCGTTGGTTGCCTCACGTGTTTTGCCCCTGGACTTTTCGAGCGTCCAGCCTGCTCAGAACCCATAGTACACAAGCAGGCAACAACGACGAAGCCTATTGTTTCAGACGTTTGAAAAATTATTCC
>JADFIX010000924.1 GCA_022566435.1 Planctomycetota bacterium | reverse complement strand
GGGGGGGTGGGGGCGCGGTGGAGCGCCCCGGCCCCCACGACGCTGCAAGGGCGGATCCACTGAAACACCCGGCAAAAAAATCACAGCTTCATGCCAACCCTTGCCCAAGAACAAATCACCGACGCGCAGCTCTCCAAGTATGCGCGGCTGATTTACGATCGGACCGGCATCCGCGTCTCGCCTCAAAAAAAGACGCTGCTGTCCAATCGAATCCGCCGCCGTCTCAAGGAGACGGGAATCGACGGCTACGAAGCCTACTTGAATCAATTGCGCAAACTAAAACCGAATCAGCCGGAGTGGGATCGGTTTCTGCAAGAAATCACCACACACGAAACGTATCTCTTCCGCGACGAAACCCAATGGAAGTGGTTTCGCGAAGAGTTCCTGCCGGAGTGCGTTTCCAGGTCTCATGAAACCGGGAAGAGATCGCTGCGCATCTGGTCGGCCGCGGCGAGCACGGGCGACGAAGCCGCGACCGTAGCTAGTTGCATCGCCGGCCATCTGCCGAACTTTTCCGCATGGAACATACAAATCGTGGGCACCGATATCGGTATCGGCGCCCTCGAGGAGGCCAAGGCGGCCGTCTTTGGCCAGCGCGCCATGCGGCTGGTTCCCGAGAGCCTGAGCCGCCGTTTTTTCACCAAGGCCAAGGACGCCAACGTCTGGCAAGCCAAGCCAATGCTGACCGATATGATGACCTTCCGGCAGCACAACTTAATGGACCCGCTCCGGGAACACCCGTTCGATCTGGTCATTCTTAAGAACGTGCTGATCTATTTTGACAAGACATCCAAGCAACAAGTCGTCACGAATCTCTTGGAAAAGGTGCGACCAGGCGGACTGCTGCTGTGCGGCGCCGCCGAGGGAGTTTCCGACTTCTTAAAGGGACTCGAACGCATCCATCCTTGGCTCTACCGTCAACCCGACACGACACGCTAAGGGGCAAAAGGGGTAGGAGAATGAGCACGGCTGAAGCTCCCGTAAGGGATGAATTCTTCGATGAACTCTTGGGGGATTTCCTAGACGAATCCTCCCAATTGCTCGATCGTTTGAACGAGAACCTCCTCCAACTCGACGAGTGGGTGCGCTCCTTGGACGGAGAGCAGGCCAAGTGCGACGCCGACCTGATGAACGAAATGTTCCGGGCCGCTCACAGCATCAAGGGCCTTTCGGCCATGCTGGGTTTGGGAACCATCAATAACCTGACGCACAAGATCGAGAACGTTTTTGACGCCGCTCGCAACGATCAGTTGCATTTCGCCCCCGACTCGGTTGAGATTCTGTTCCAGTCGTTGGACCTGCTCATCAGTCTCATTGAGTGCCTCAGGGATAGCAGTCAAGAAGAGCCGGACTGCACGCCGGTGACCGATCGCATTGCCCGATTATTGCAAAGCGCCGGCGTCGAGCGTCAACAGACGTCTCAAGCCGACGCCGAAAACGCCCTGCTGGACGAATTCAGTGAAACGGCCGCGCGGGATGAAGAATCCGCGAGCGAAGGCGACGACGAAACCAGCGCGGCGGACAGCGACGTCGGCCAGCCGGCTCCGCCTGACGTGGATTATTTCGCCGACGTCGTCGACGAGACGGAAGTTCCCGCGAAATATCTCTCGATCTTCATCGACGAGGCTGAACTGTCCTTAGACAGCCTTTCTGAAACGCTGCTGTCGATTGAAACCGACGGCGGTCCTCAGGCCACGGAGACGCTGCTAATCACGGCGCATCGGATCAAAGGATCCGCCGCCAGCGTCGGCTTGAATCGGCCCGCCAAGCTGGCCCACTACATGGAAGACATCCTGCAAACGCTGCGAGCCAGTGGCGACGTGCCGACGCCGGAAGTCACCGACGCCATGCTCAAATGCACCGACGCACTGCGAACCTATGTGGAAGGATTGCGATCCGGCCAGCATCACCGACGACGAACTGCTCGAGTTCTGCCGGGAATACGGGCAGACGATCTTCCATCCGTCCGGCACCGCGAAAATGGGCGTCGCGAGCGATCCGCTCGCGGTCGTCGACGAGCGGCTGCGCGTGTACGGCACGCGCGGGCTGCGCGTGGTCGACTGCTCGATCATGCCGACCCTCGTATCGGGCAACACCAACGTGCCGATCGTGATGGTCGCCGAGAAGGCGTCCGACATGATCCTCGAGGACGCGCGCGAGGCCGATCGCGGCCGCAGCGT
>JADFIX010000923.1 GCA_022566435.1 Planctomycetota bacterium | reverse complement strand
GCCAGCCCGGTCAGTAGTAACAGGATCAGGGCGATCAATCCCCACTCGGATACGGTAGGCATGTCGGGGCATTTGCAGAATGCCGTACACGAACCCGGGCAAGCGGCATCATCCGTACCATCACACTCCTCGCCGCCCTGGATGATCCCGTCGCCGCAGCAGGTGCACTCATCGGCAGTGCCCGGCGCGTCGTACGTTGCGGGCGCGGCGTCGCGTGACCGTCGTCCCCATTTCGACCGTGTGTATCATTCGGGCGGATTCTGATCCTCGCCGTCCCTTGCGGCTGCTAATTGTTTGCGGGCCCAGTCTGTATAGGCCGTGGTCGCAGCGTGCAGTTTATGAACGTCGAGCTTCTTGGGCGGCGGACCACAGTCTCCCTCTCGCGAGCTCAGGTCCCGATGCGCGGCCCGCTGATACTCGCCCAGGGTCTTGAACTTGTGCGCATAAGGAAGATACGCAGTAAGCTGATCCGGGCCGCCATTCTCGAAACAATTCCCTTCCGAGTCATATTCGCTCCGAATGACCAACAGTTGAGATTCCTTGTTGTTGATGACGCTGTTCCCGGCGAGCAGCACTCCGTCCACTTCCTCGATCGAAATACCCGCCTCGTGGTTGTCGAATGCCGTGTTGCCCAAGGCCTGGCCGTTTACCGACGCGCTGCTCCATCGAACGCCCTTGATGTTCTCATACAAAGTGTTGCCAATGGCGCGTCCATTGACGGACCCTTTTGCAAAGTAGACGCCGCAGTTTTCGTTGCGGAACAGGGTGTTCGCGTAGACACAAACGTTCGTGGCGTCGTAGACGCGAATACCCTGGCGGCTTCCATAGGACGTGTTGCCGATGGCGATTCCATCGCCGGAGCCGCGGAAAAAGTTGATACCCGCGTCCCCCATGTGACGAAACGTAAATCCGACCACGGTGATGAAGTGCTTGCCATACATCGAGATTCCGTTGCCCCGGCGAAACAGCTCGATCTCGTGCGTTTCCGGGGGCTGCCCGTCGCTCGTATGAATGTAGAGCGTCCGAGCTTCCTTATCGTAGAAATAGCTGGAAGGGAGCCTACTCACGACCTGCAGTTCGGACAGGTTCTCTCGCAGATGCTCTTTCGTGCTCCTGGCTCGCTGGTAGCGGTATTGCTCGCCGTCCATCTCCACTACACCCCCGACCGGGTGATACTGGGCTACGTCGGCTACAAAGACCCCCGGCGTCGAGTGAGGTTGAAAGATGCTCTCATCCACGGGGTCGGCGCCCGTTACCATAACCACACCGGGAGGATCGCCGGTGTGCCTTCCGGCTGAATCGGCGATAAAGGTCAATCTGTTTTCCGGGGTTCCCTCATTCTCGACGGTGATCGCGTCCCGATAGAGACCCGGACCGACTATAGCCGTGTCGCCTGCCGCCATCGCACGACTGAGCTTCGAAATATGGCGCCATGCCGTTTGGGGCGACAGACCGTCATTGGAGTCGTCTCCGACGGTCTGACGAACATAGAAGGTCCGTCGCTTGAATTCCCGCTCCTGATCTTTCGATCCAACTGGAGAAGTCTGACCTATCGCAACGCCTGACAAGGCTACGAGCATCAGAAGTCTTAGCGGCCCGGGCTCCCAAGCCTTCTGTGTCTTCACGATGAACATGGCGAGGCTCCAAAGTAGCTAGGCGTAACCCAGTGGCGGATGACAAAGTCCATCTTACAAGATCCAACACGACCTATAAGGATCGGTCAATCAAGACACGGAACGGAAAGCGGGATCTTCGCGCCTCGACCACAAAGTCGAAGCCTGCGCCCATAGTCGTTGAGGATGCATCATGCTATCAGTTTCCGCATTCCGCCATGCAGCCGCATGCGGAAAAACCGCCGCCATCACCCCAATATGGTATCCCATGTCGGGTCGTACGGGAAAGGTGCACAGGGATTCCCTCCGCCCGGGCGGACAAGAAAAAACGCGAGCCCACCGGAGGGCTCGCGTTCTTAGTCATTCTCTCGATGTAGCGTTTCGGCTACTGCGTTCGCCGTCGATATTGGCCGAACTTGATGGCCAGACCGGAAAGCAGCAGCAGGACCAGGGCAATCAGCCCCCACTCGGAAACGGCGGGGACGTTGCATGGCTCTTCCGTCGAGCAGTCAGACGCACAGTTGCTGCAATCCTCACCGCACAGTTCGTCGCACACGCCGTTGCCACAG
>JADFIX010000922.1:801-2182 GCA_022566435.1 Planctomycetota bacterium | reverse complement strand
TTCGAGGACTTCAAGACTGCTGCGGAGTTCATCACCCGTACCGGACCGAGCGACGAGTCGCTCGAAATGATGGATTGGCTGTTGGATGGGATCTACGGCACAATCGTCGATCTCATCGCCGACGGTAGGAAAACGACGCCCGAAAAAGTCCGGGCGTGGGTGGATAACGGCCCCTACTCCGCAGAGGCCGCGCTCGAGGCGGGGCTGATCGACTCGATCAAACATCGCCATGATTTCATTGCCGAACTCAAATCCCGTTACGGCAAAGAGATCGAGGTCGCGGTGAACTATGCCGAGGAAGACGAATTCGACATGCCGGGGGACAACTTTTTCGCCCTGTTCGAGTTCATGATGAAGATGTTCAATCCGGTTTCGGAAAAGTTTTCCAAGCCCACGATCGCGGTGGTGTATGTCGAAGGTGCGATCCTGACCGGCGAGGCGGAGCCGTCGCCCTTCGGCGGGCAGTCGAGTGTTGCGTACAGTACGACCATCCGCAAGGCGCTCGAAAAGGCCGCGGAAGAATCCTCCGTGAAGGCGGTGGTGATGCGTGTGGATTCGCCCGGCGGGTCCGCCCTGGCATCGGAAATTATTCTCGATGCGGCCATGCGTCTGGGTAAGAAAAAACCGCTGATTGTTTCGATGGGTAACGTGGCGGGAAGCGGCGGCTACTATGTGGCGTGCCGCGCCGATACTATTTTCGCAGATCGAGCCACGATCACGGCGTCCATCGGCGTGATCGGCGGGAAGCTGGTCACCACGCAGATGTGGGATTCGCTGGGTATCAATTGGCATGCGGTCCAGCGGGGCGAGATGGCGGGCATGATGAGCACCGCCTCCAAGTTTTCCGATCCGCAACGCGCCAAGGTTCGCCATTACATGAGCACGGTGTACGAAATCTTCAAAGCCCACGTCACCGCAGGGCGCGGTAGCAAGCTGACCAAGCCGATTAATGAGATCGCGGGGGGGCGCGTTTTTACCGGTGCACAAGCGCTCGAACTAGGGCTGGTGGACGAGATCGGCGGCCTGGATGACGCGATCAAATTCGCTGCCAAACAGGCGGGGATCGTTGATTACGACATTCGTCCGATTCCCGAGCCCCCGTCGATATTCGACATGTTTCTCGGTGATAAGAAGGATCAAAAGTTCGCGAATCTGGGGGCGACATCGCCCGGCGTCTATTTGAACATGCCGATCATTCAGGCGGCCTTGCCGACACTTTTCCGCATCGATCCTTTGCGGGCGCAGTCGCTCATGCAGGCCCTTCAGCGTCTGGAGTTGATCCACAAGGAAGGCGTCGTCGTGATGATGCCGCAGGAGTTCTTGGTCCGTTAGGTGTCGGATCGTGAAGCCGCAGTTTCAAGGCAGCCTGCTCGTGTCATTC
>JADFIX010000922.1:0-791 GCA_022566435.1 Planctomycetota bacterium | reverse complement strand
GGAAACCGATCGCTACGAGGGCGACCGGCTCCCGTCGTGAGAATCACGGCGATTGACCGACCGCGAGACCGTCGATAGCGATGTAGTCGATGAGAAATTTCGTCCCACCGAGCTTGGAAAACCTTAAGACGATCGGCGCCGGACCGTTCACGAAATTCGCATTCATCGTCAGGCCGCCCCCGCCCCGGATCGGTATCGGCTCCTCGTTGGTGCTCACCAGCGATCCGTGTTTCTCGCGAATCGTCGCGAGCCAGCGCGTCAGTGATTCGTCGTCTATCTTCTTTATGAACTCTTCAGAGCAACCCTCGCGGAGTTTCGCGAACGCGTCGGCGGATTCATCCGGCGTGCTTCCCACGATGGCGACGACCGCGTCCATCCGGCCCATGAAGACCACGTACATCGTCATTGCAAAGCAGTAAACACCCACTCCCACGGCGCCCATGACGAGGGAGATGGGGATGGCCGATGGCCGCGACGGCCAATCCGAAACCCCGTTTCCGACCGCCTCGAGTGGCGACGATTCCGGCGATGCCGAAAACCAGCCCGAGGGCGGCCGTAATCCCGAGACCTCCCACGAATGAAAGCACGAATCCGGCGATGGCCAGCGCGCTCCAAGATTGTGCTCGATGCAATGCCGCCGCCGAACCCCCGGGCATCGCGTCTGGAGGCGGACCGGCGGGCGGTGTGAACTGTGACATTTAGAGCTGCTCCGAACAACCCTGCATGAACTTCTTACCAGCGAGCGCGATCATAGGACTGTTGATCGAACGAGGCGAGTTTCCCGTACAAGA
>JADFIX010000921.1 GCA_022566435.1 Planctomycetota bacterium | reverse complement strand
AACCTAACATTTTTCATGGTTCGATTGGATAACCTCCCGATCATCAGCGGGCTGGTGGTGGTCGCCGTTCTACTACTTTCCAAACGGCGAAGTCCTCGGATTCCCGCCGAGTGGGTTGTTACCGCCGTCGTCCTTGGCCTGTTGGCATTGCCATTGCCGTACGTCTGCGCACGGTTCAGTGCGGCGCAATACAATCTCGCGGAGATGTTTCGCCAAGACAAGTGGTTCCCTGCCGCGCGCCTGGCACTGCTCGTGTTGTGGGCGCCGTTGACCGCTCGATGGGCGGCCAATCTGTGGCGAGACAACGCAAGAGCTAGGGCCGTGGCATGGGCCGGAAGTAGTTGTTTGGTTGGATGGGGTGTCCTCCGTCGATCCGTCACGGTCGAGAGCATCAAGGACATCCTCGGCGCACCGGTGCTGGGTTTGCCCATGGATGCGGAGTACATTCTACGGTTCGGTTGCTTGTATTTCGCACTCTTCTGGCTGCCGATCTTCTTTGTCGTCCTGGCCATGTCCTCCAAAAGAGGGCTGATCGCATGGGCTATATTTGCTCTCTTGCTGACGCTCGCTATGCCCGCGATCATTCAGAACTACAGCCCATCCGACAATGTCCGTGAGCTCTTCCTTACGGCCGGTGGGTACTGGTTCGCCGTCTTGTGTCTGTATGTCAGCTGGGTCGCCGCATTCTGCAGCCGCGTTGGATCACTCAGAGCGATCGGCATCGCCGGACTGGCCGTCGTGCCCGGATGGATATTGCTGTCCCAATCGATCGACATTTCGGCCATCCACGGGCTACGAGTCAGTTTGCTGTGGTTCGGTCTAGCATTTGTTTCCTTGCTTGCCTGCGTTGCTCCGGCCATGTCGGTCCGGCGACCATTAGATCAGTCGGGTGGGTCGGGCTCTGCCGGCTCCGCCCGACATTCGCGATTTGGATAACGCACCGTCGGGCAAAGACCGAACTACTACGAAGTCGGGCAAAGACCGAACTACGACGGGCCGCCGGATTCACCGCAGCGGCGACGGCACTTCCACCGTTTCACCAACACCCGGAACGATAAACGGGTCGTATCGAAGGTCTTTGGCGACCAGCCAGCGAAGCGACGCGTCTTCAAGCGGAACGCGAAAGCGGAAGGTCGCTTCCGCCGGACGCCCGTCTTCAGTCAGCTCGGTGATTTCGATCGTCACCGCCGGCAGGTCGACTGTTTCGTGAAGATGCATCGGCCGGGCCTCGCTGCGCACCACCATGTCCAAAAGCTGGGCCTGGTAGCGAAAGGACATTGGCGGTGGTGTTTCAGAATCGGCGTGCAAGCCGCGCGGTTGGAGGTATCCGCCGTGCGGCCGTACCACGAGCGTCCTTTCATCGATTCGAGTGATCGACGCAGCGGCACCCGACGGACTCAGATTCAGCGTGCTTCGCGGAATGGTCCGACCATCGGCCCACCGTGCCTGAATCCACAGCGTATCGGCGATGCAGGCTGGCGAGTTGGCGAACACCGCCGTTTGTTGGGCAAAAGCCTGGTCATCTGGAAGCGTGTCGTAGAAGGTGTTCAACGATTGACCGACGAATTTCATCACGACCGCCGCAAACGGAAAATGGAGCGGGGCGAAAATCAAATGAATACCGAGCAGCGCAAATCCGCACACCCGCGCCGTGCGCCGCCACCAGCGAGCGGAGGGGACCCAGTTTGCATTGTACCGCGGCCCGCTTAACCACTGGGCCAAAAGGCCCATCGCGCCCAAGCCGGGGTACATGAGGAGTCGGTCGCTGGTGAAGATCGCGCAAACCGGCATGGTCGAGAGCACCATGCCCGCGCACCAGAATCGAGCCATCGGTTCACGCGCCACCAGCGGGTGGATCAAGATTCCGATCAAGGCCAAAAACCCGATCGCCCCGAACCAGTGCAGTCGAAGAAACGATGGCGACAAGAACGTGCTGATATCCGACGGCGGGAGCCCCCATTGCCCCAAAAGCAGGATCGGACCGTTGCCCGCCACTCGGACTATGAACCGTAGCGGGTCGTACGCCGGATCGTTACGGAGTACCGGGACCGAGACATTCGAAGGAATCGAGAGTAAATACTCTAAATTATCAATTGCTTTTTCGTGTTCACCGGCGTGTGTATAAATATAAACGAGCTGTTGAAGATAATCCGCCCCGGCAAGCGCATCGTATGAAACAGGGTATACTTCGAC